>JACRCT010000473.1 GCA_016218885.1 Deltaproteobacteria bacterium
AGAGGCCGCTACTGCGGGTGGTTTGCGGCGAGCTCCCTCCAATGGGGTAGCTGGGCCACGAGGCCCAGCTGCTGCAGCCGGCGGCTCTCCTCCAGCGGCGGCCCTTGCCCGGGCGGCTCGAGGAGGCACCGGGCGATTCCCACGATGTCTGCCAACGCGAGCGTCGGAGCCTCGTTGGTCTCGAAGACCGCCTGGACGGCTACCGCCTCGGCGATGGACCACGGGATGCCCCACATCAGCAGCAGGTAGGCGCCGACCAGGCCCCGGAAGCGGGGCGTCGCCGCCGGCCCCTCCGGGTCCTGGAGCAGCACCAGGCTGCCGACGTCGTGCAGGAGCGCCGCGGTAAACGCCTCGCTCGCCAGCGCAGACGGCGCCAGCGCGAACGCGAGCCGCGCGAGCCGCGTGGAGCGGCGGTGAACCCGCTCGACCTCCTCCGCACCCGCTCCGAGGCCGTAGAGGATGAGGTCGGCCTGCACCAGGCTGCGCACCATGGCGAAGCCCAGGTAGGCGATGGCCTCGTCGGCGCGGGTGATGCGCCGCCCCAGCCCGAAGAACGCCGAGTTCACTGTTTGCAGGACCTTGGCGGTCACCGCGATGTCGCTCTCCACGATAGCCGCAAGGTCGCGCACCTTGGTCGCCTCGTCGCCAACCGCGTGCTGCAGCCGCTGGATGGTCTCGATGCGACTCGGAAGGACCACCACCTTGCCCGCCGCCCCCCGCACCTTCTGGTCGACCAGCTCGTTACGCAGGCGCAGGATCTGCGTCAGGCGCCTCTCGAGGGCTGGCGGGTCGCAAGGTTTGGACAGCCACTGATGGGCACAGCCAAGCGCCCGCTGGGTGAGCTCGGTGTCGGCATGCCCCGAAAGGATGATGCGCACCGCCGAGGGCCATCGCTCGCGGACCTGTTGCAGGAACGCGGCGCCGTCCATGACCGGCATGCGCATGTCGCTGACCACGACGTCCACCGGCTCGTGCGACAGCTTCTCGAGCCCTGCTGCCCCGCCGGGCGCGCGAAGCACCTTCCACCTCGCGCGGAACTGGAAGAAGGCGCGGGTCAGCCCATCGAGCACCCGCTCGTCATCGTCGACGAAGAGCACGGTGTGCTTGCCCTCGATCCCTCGCTCCCGGGGCAGGAGCATCTCTTCGAGCGCTCGATTCATGCTGCATCCTGCTTGAGCGGAAGGCGCATCCAGAAGGTGGTTCCGCGTCCCAGCTCGCTGTCGAAGCCGATCTCACCGCCATGTCGCTCGACGATGACCGAGTAGGCGATGGCCAGCCCCTGGCCGGTGCCCTTCCCCACCGCCTTGGTGGTGAAGAACGGCTCGAACACGCGCGAGCGGATGTCCTCGGGGATCCCCGGGCCGTTGTCCTGGACCTGGACCTCTACCGCCTCGGGCAGCTTGCGGGTCCGCAGGGTGATCGTGCCCTTGCCCTGGGTCCCGCCCTGGGTGGCCTCGGAGATGGCGTCGGCGGCGTTGACCACCAGGTTGAGGATCACCTGGTTGAACTCGTCACGCAGCAGATCTATGTGCGGGCATTCGCGGTCGTAGTCGTGTACCACGTCGGCCACGTACTTCCAGACGTTGCGCGCCACGGTCACCGTGCTGTCCAGGCACGCATGCACGTCCGAGGGCTGCTTCTTGCCGCCACTGGGATGCGAGAAGTCCTTCATCGCCGCGACGATTGAGGTCACCCGCTGGATGCCCTCGCCGGTCTGCTCCAGCGCCTGGGGGACCTCCGTGCGCAGGAAGGCAAGCGTCTCGGCGGTCGACCCACCTGCCTCCAGCGCGGAGCTGCCGGCGGCTGCCACGTCGAGGAGGTCCTGGAACGCCGTGCGCAGGAAGCTCACGTTGTCGCCGATGAACTGCATGGGCGTGTTGATCTCGTGGGCGATGCCCGCCGCCAGCTGGCCGATGGCGGTGAGCTTCTGCCCTTGCAGCAGCTGCGCCTGCGCTGCCTTGAGGTCGGAGAGCGCCTTCTGCAGCTGCTCCCGCTCGAGCTCGAGCTCGCGCGTGCGCCGCTTGACCGCCTGCTCGAGCGCGGCGTTCTCGTACAGGAGCGCCAGGGCGGTCCCGCGGCTGCGCTGCGAGCTCTCGGCGGCGGCGATGAGCGTGCCGATCGTCTTGTCGCGCGCACGCAGCTCTTCTTGGAGAGCCTCGCAGGTCACGTCTGGCGGCATCTTCAGCCTCCCAGCGCAACGCCGGTGAAGGTCTGGTTCATGTGCATCCCGTTCCACTGCTCGCCGTAGGTGCTGAAACCCAGCACGCGGTTCTTGGCAAAGAGGGCCCCGACCTGCTCCGACAACCCTGCTTGCTCCAACTCGAGGCGCCGCAGGATGCAGTCACAGCCGATGACTACCTGCGGCTCGCCCCCCATCGCCGCGCGCATCCCCTGCATCGCGAGGTCGGCGGTCTCCAGGGCATCGACGCCCTGCCCGACGGTGAAGACCAGGGCCTCGTCGATGGCGCAGTAGAAGGAGAGGCTCGCGTCGGGGTTCACCCGCTGGATCGAGCGCACGTGGTACTCGCCGGCCATCTCGATGAGCAGCGGGTGGGCGGAGAAGACGCTGGCGTCGAGGCCCTCGACGGGCACCCCCACGGCTTCGGCGTAGGCTCGGGCGGCCCGCTTGCCGTTGAACTCCTCGACCAGCCGCCTGTCGGGATAGGCCGCGGTGGCGACCAGCTTGCGGGCGGTGGGCACGAAGTGCTGGAACTTGAGCGTCTGGAAGGGAAGCGAGGTCCGGAAGACAGCCAGGACGGCGGCGTCCCGCCGGAAGACCCCGTGTCCGTAGACGAACGTGCGCTCGAACGCCAGGTCGTCGCCCGCCGAGCCGCCGACCAGGGACATGCCGTCCAGGGCGAGGTGCAAGGTGCTGACGAGCTCCTCCTCGGCCATCGAGAGGCCGTCGACGAGGACCAGCCCGAACTGCGGCAAGTCCCCCGGAATCTCCTGGCGCACCCGCGCCGCCACCTCCAGAGCCCGGGCGCGCACCTCGCCCAGCGGCTCGATCAGGTAGGTGTGGACGTCCAGCTCGTCGCTGGCCAGCGCCACCGCGCAGAGACCTTCTGGCTGGAACCCGCGGGGGCCAATCTGGCCCGCCGACGTGCAGCCGATGATCGGACAGGAGAACGCCTTCTGGAGCGCGGCGGCGAGGCGCTCGCGGTCGTACCGGGGAGAGCAGAAGAAGATCACGGCCTTGAGGTTGCCCACCTCCCCCACCTGCTGGCGGACCTCCTCCACGGCCTCCGACTCGTCCTGGCAGGTAGTCGCTGCGCGCCAGGTACGAAGCCGCTCCATGAAGAACCTCCCGGGGTGTCCTTGGCCCCGCTGGGATACTCGACACTGTCCCCAAGGCTGATAAGCCCGCGGCAAGACTCTCTGCCGGCCATCGGGAGCTCGAGCGGGCGCGTCCTTCGCCTGGGGAGGCAGAGAGACCGAGCCGAACAAGGCACGCGCCTTCCTGGTGAATCGCGAGCGACGGGTTGCACCA
>JACRCT010000488.1 GCA_016218885.1 Deltaproteobacteria bacterium
GCAGGTGCACCAGCCGAGCGCCGTCCGGGAGCTGAATCGGCCGCTCGCCCGGGAGGAGCACCTCGTCGCCCGACCGGCCCAACGCCCAGAGCCGCGGGTGCTCCAGGACCTCACCGGTCGGCGTGGCGAACAACAGCTGGGGCCGCATGGTTGGTCGCACCGGATGACCGCTCGGCAAGAAACTCGACGCTCAACAGTCGCGCGGTACAATACCAGACGAAGACCGAGGGCTTTGGCGTGGCAGACCCGTACAAAATCAGGCCCGCGCGGCGTGGAGACCGGGAGGGCATCGCCGCCCTGCTGAAGGAGCTTGGCTACGCCGAGGCGGCGGACGCCAGCACGCTGCTGTGGGTCCTGAATCACCCTGAGGTCGAGGTCTACGTCGCGACCGACAACCTCGAGCGCCCGGTCGGTTTCGTCAGCCTGTCGCACCGGCCGCAGCTCAGGCTCCGGGGACGCATCGCGACCATCGACGAGCTGGTGGTCGCGGAGGCCTGGCGAGGCAAGGGCGTGGGCACCAAGCTCGTCGCGACGGCCATCTCGCGCGCCACCGCCCTCTCCGCGAAGCGGATCGAGCTCACGACGCACCACGCTCGGCTGGGCTACCGGAAGTCCTTCTACGAGCGGAACGGCTTCGTCGAGATCGACTGCGCGGTCCTGCGCTACAAGCCGCTCGAGAAGTAGCGGCGGCGCGGCGTCCCCCATCTGTCGCGAGTTTGCGCGCTGAGAGCCCAGTCCACAGCTTGGGTCCAGGCCGAGCAGGGCGGTGGCGGGGGAGCAGCCAGAATGCGGGGGTGGCGGTGGCGTCGGGGCATCGTGGCTGCCGCGGCCGCGCTCTGCGCGGGGGCGCCCTCCGGTGACGCTCGCGCCGAGAAGTGCCCGAACATGCTCATCCTGCTGGACCGGTCGACGAGCATGGCTGGCGCGAAGTGGACCGCGGCCCTGGAGGCGATCTCCGGGTTCACCCGCGGCCGCGAGGAGGTCATGCGCTTCGGCCTCCAGGTCTTCCCCGCCCCCGGCGATGCCTGTGGCCCGGGCCTCCAGGTCGCCGGGTGCGAGTTCTTCCAGGCCACGGCGATCGACCTGGAGCTCTCCAGGCTGTCGCCGGGCGGGCTGACCCCCACGGCCGACGCGCTGATCGCCGCCGCGTCGACGGCCGATGTCCAGGACCGCACCCGACGCCGCTTCGTGATCCTCGTGACCGACGGCGAGCCGACCTGCCCCGACCTGAACGACATCCCCCGCAACCACCTGCAGGCGCTGGCCGCCGTGCAGGAGCTCGCCCTGAGCGGCGTGAAGACCTTCGTGGTCGGGTTCGGGCAGGACGTCAGCCAGGAGCGCCTGGACCAGCTCGCGATCGCCGGGGGCACCGCGCGCACCGGCGCCGCCTGCGACGACCCGCTCAACCCGGGCTCGCGCGTCCCCTGCCGCTACTTCGAGGCCAGCGACCGCGCCTCCCTGGCCTCGGCCTTCGACGAGATAGCCACCATCGCCTCGGGCGAGCTGCTGGGCGCCGCCTGCGACGACAGCTGCTACGCCATCGGAGCCTGCCCCGCCGGCGAGAAGTGCGTGAAGGCCGTGCGCAGCTACGGAACGCGCCTGGTCAACCTGGGCACCTGCGTTCCCGACCCCTGCTCGGGTGTCGCCTGCGGGGCCGACGGGTTCTGCCGCGAAGGGCGCTGCATCGCCTCCTGCCTCTCCCCCTGCCCTCCTTCGCAGGTCTGCCGCGACGGCGCCTGCGTCTCTGATCCCTGCGGGGACCCTGCGGCGTGCAGCTGCGCCATCAGCTGTCCGAGATTCCTCACGTGCGTCGCTGGAGTCTGCGCCGACGATCCCTGCCGGAGCATCGTCTGTCCTGCCGCGGCGCCGTACTGCAACCAGGGCAGCTGCTTCGCCGCCGCGCCGCCGGCTCCGGAGCCCCTCAAGCCCCCACCCGATGCAGGCCCGACCAGACAGCTCCCGGAGAAGACCGGGTGCGCCTGCGGTGGCGACTCCGCCGCGTTGGTGGGCGGAGCGCTCGGGGCGGGCCTGTTCCTCGACCGCGCCCGGCGGCGGCGGGCTCGCTGAGTCGCCCGGCCCCCAGGGCTGAGTGGAGCGCGGGGGCGTCAAGATATGTCCGCATTCACCGACATGTTCCACGACACCCCCGGCCCGACACCGATTGCGCTCCGGCCGGGGGACGCGCAGCCTCGCCCAGTCCCACCAGCTCGATGGAGAGCTTGGCCGCGTACTCGAAGATGCGCTCGTCCCGGTAGAACTCCCCGAAGACGATGCGCTTGATTCCGGTGTTGGCGATGAGCTTGAAGCACGGCCAGCAGGGGCTCGCGGTGATGTAGATGTCCCCGCAGTCGATGCCCACGCCGTTCTTGGCCGCCTGCAGGATCGCGTTGGCCTCCGCGTGGATGGTCGCCACGCAGTGGCCGTTCTCCATCATGTGGCCCGCCTCGTCGCAGTGCGGCAGCCCTCGGATGGAGCCGTTGTACCCGGTGGAGAGGATGGTCCGGTCCCGGACGATGACCGCCCCCACGTGCTTGCGGTCGCAGGTCGCGCGGGTCGCCACGACCTTCGCAATCTCCATGAAGTAGCTGTCCCAATCGCTGCGCTTGCGCATCGTCGCCCTCGCGGTCCGCGCGCAGTCTAGCCCGACCGACCCGCGAGCCCGGAGGGGAAGTTGGGGGACGGCCGGCCGCTGGCACCGTCGTTGCGAC
>JACRCT010000476.1 GCA_016218885.1 Deltaproteobacteria bacterium
AACCTCAGGCGCGGCTTCAGCCGCCAGCATCTCGCCCCAAGCCCACTCTAGACCCCGGTAGAAGCCTTGGATCTTGGCGAGGTTGGTAGCCTGGGGCCGCTTGACCTGGAGCCTGGGGTCTGGAGCCTGAAGCCCAGGGCTAGCGGGTCAGCACGTCCTTCCCCACCCGGAGAAAGACGCACGCGTTCTCGCCGAGGACTCGCCGGATGATCAACGGCGAGAGACCCTGCTCCTCGAGCACCGAGGCGGTATGGGGCAGGGCCAGGATATCGCTCGCGCCGTCGCCCGACGCCGAGGACACCACGAGCCCATCGCTGCCGTAGGTGCGCACCAGCGCCGCCGCCTCGGCAGCGGTCAGGTGCATGGGGTTGACCGACAAGCCGATGCGGTAGCCGCATTCGCGGATGGTCTTGATGGTCTGCGCGTTGGCATGCTCCACGAGCGCAGACTCGGGGGCCAGGTTGCTCGACCGCAGAATGGCCAGCAGCCGGCGGGTCAGCCGCAGCTTGTCGCGCTCGGGGGTGGTGGCAAGGACCGGCAAGCCGAGCTCTTGCGCGAGCTCGAGCTGGCGCTCGAGCACCTGCTCTTCACGGGCGCCACCCTTCTCCAGCCCGATCTCGCCGATCGCCACCAGCCGTCCCGCCACTGCCAGGCGCGGAACCGCCGCGAGGATCTCCTCCAGCCCATGCCACGGGATACGGGCCGGGTGGACGCCCAACGCCGCATAGGGGCGGATGCCTATCTTCTCCAGCCGCTTCGCCTGCAACTGGATGAGCCCCTGGAAGTGCGCCAGGTAGTCCTTGACCGAGTCGCACACCGCGTCGCGCGCCGGCACCAGGGCGGCCTTGAGCCCGAACACCGTCATCGAGCACAAATCCTGGTTGGAGAGCCCGTCGGAGTGCAGATGGGCATCGAAGTAGGCGGGCGTGGTCTCCGGCGGGCTCACGAGGAGGACGCTAGCACGGGAAGCCTCTTTCCAAGAGCGGGCGGGCCTTCCTTCGCTGCAAGAGCGGCGAAAACCTGTCGTCAAGATCCTGGTTCTGCCAGCGAACAGCCCGGGTCGCGAGATGGGCTGGCTCGCCAAGCGCTTGGATTTCTTTGCGTTGCGCTGCCTTCCCAACACCCGGGTCTCTGGCATGATGACTGCAAAATCCCGGGCCTTTGGTCGCGGAGGCACTGATGCTGACAGTGGAGAAGCGCAAGCAGGGCCGGGTGCCGTTCACCGAGAGAGTGGACTACTACTGCTGGGATCAGCGCCGGAGCGCCGAGGCGCTGGAGATCTCCGCGGACGGCATCTTCCTGCGCAGCCCGGATGTCCTCCCCGAAGGCTCGATGCTCACTCTGAGGGTGCGGCTGCCGGGGCTGGCGCGCGGATTCACCGTGCTCGGCCGGGTGGTGCACGTGGTGCTCGGCGGGGCCGCGCTGCGCCGCGGGATGGGCATTCATTTCCTCGACATCGCCCCCCGCGACCGCGATTGCCTCGCCTCGTACGTGGCCCAGCGCCCGAGGTTGGTCTCGGCCTGATCCGAGCGGCGCCACTATCAGCGGCTCGCATGCCGGCAGGCGGCTTCTTGCCCGTCCTTTCATCGCCTTGAGCTGCGAGCTCTCGCTCGGCTGGCCTCTTCGTTTCCCTCGGCACGCTCGCCCCCTCGGACCTCACGCCCTGCGTTGACGGTCCCGAGGGTGACCCCTATCCTGGCGCGCCTCGATCCAACCCTACGGAGGAGCCCCAGCGAAGCTCGGGGAACCACACATGAAATCGCTCGCTTCCATCGTCCTTTGCGCGGGCAAGGGCACCCGCATGAAGAGCGCCCGGGCCAAGGTCCTGCACGAGGTCCTGGGCCATCCGTTGGGGACCTGCTCCATCCGGCGAGCGCTCGAGGTCGGGGCTTCGCCGGTGGTGGTCGTCGTCGGACATCAGGCCGAAGAGGTGCAGAAGGCGTTCGAAGCCGACCTCGTCGGAGCCCCGGTGACCTTCGCGCTGCAGCGAGAGCAGCTCGGGACCGCCCACGCGGTGCACTGCGGGCGCCCGAAGATCCCCAAGTCGATCAAGGAGGTCCTCATCCTCTACGGAGACACGCCCCTCATCCGCAGCCAGACGCTCGCCGCGCTGGTGAAGGCCAAGCGCTCGCGCAAGACACCGGTGGCGATGGTCACCATGGTGCCTTTGGACCCCAAGGGCTACGGCCGCGTGGTGCGCGATGACGACGGCCAGGTGCGGCGCATCGTGGAGGACAAGGACTGCACTCCCGAGGAAGCGCTCGTCGGCGAGGTGAACGCCGGTCTGTACCTGGTGGACGCCGCCTTCCTGTGGAAAGCCCTGGAGCGCGTGGGCCAGAAGAACTCCCAGCGCGAGTTCTACCTGACCGATCTGGCCGAGCTCGCCTTCCTCTCCGGCAAGCCGGTGGCCACGGTCAGCGCCCCCGCCGAGGAGGTCGGTGGAGTCAACGACCGGGTGGAGCTCGCCCGGGCCTGCACTGCGCTGCGCCACCGCCTCAACGCCGACCTCATGCGCGCAGGCGTCACGCTCGACGACCCCGAGTCCACGTGGATCGAGGAGGGCGTGCGCATCGGCCCTGACACGCGCATCGGCGCCGGCTGCGTCCTGCGCGGCGCGACCACCCTCGGCAAGAACGTGCGCGTCGGCCACGGGTGCGTGATCCAGGCCTCGTCCATCGGCGATGGAGCCCAGATCAAGGACTACTCCTCGCTGGACGAGGCGAAGGTCGGCAAGGAAGCGCTCATCGGCCCCTTCGCGCGCCTGCGCCCCGGCACCGAGCTCGCCGACCGGGTCCACGTCGGCAACTTCGTGGAGACCAAGAAGGCGAAGATCGGCAAGGGCTCCAAGGCCAATCACCTCACCTATCTGGGCGACTGCGAGATCGGCGCGGGCGTCAACGTCGGAGCAGGCACCATCACCTGCAACTACGACGGCGTGCACAAGCACAAGACGGTGCTCGGCGACGGGGTCTTCGTGGGCTCCGACAGCCAGTTCGTGGCCCCCATCACGGTGGGCCGGGGCTCGTACATCGCCGCGGGCAGCACCATCACCGAGGACGTCCCGCCGGACAGCCTGGCCCTCGGCCGAGCGAGACAGGTCACCAAGAAGGACTACTTGAAGAAGCGCAAGGCGGGGTAGCCGAGGCTCGGCAACGGCCAGAGCCCCACCCTCTTCCGGGGAATGAAAAGCCGGTCGCCGGGTCACTAGCTTGTGTGCGCTTCATTGGGAAAGGGTCACGGCCATGTGTGGAATCGTCGGCTACATCGGCAAGCAGGACAGCGTCCCGATCCTCATCGGCGGGCTGCGCAAGCTCGAGTACCGCGGCTATGACTCCGCGGGTGCGGCGGTGGTGACCGGCGGGATGCTGCGGGTCCTGCGCTGCCGCGGCAAGCTGGCCAACCTCGAATCGCTGGTGGCCAAGGAGGCGCTCTCGGGAACCCCGGGGATCGGCCACACGCGCTGGGCCACCCACGGCCGCCCCTCTGACGAGAACGCCCACCCCCACTTCCACAAGGGCGTGGCGGTGGTCCACAATGGCATCATCGAGAACCACCTCGCCCTCAAGGAGTCGCTACGCGAGAAGGGCCACACCTTCTCCAGCGAGACCGAC
>JACRCT010000477.1 GCA_016218885.1 Deltaproteobacteria bacterium
GGTCCAGGACGCGACCGCGGGGCTGCTGGGGCGGCTCTGCGTGTCGTAGCCGACCACCGAGAACGAATGCAGGCCCTCGGCGAGCCCGGAGTAGGTCTTGGGGCTGGTGCAGGTCGCGGCGGCTCCGCCATCCAGCACACAGGTGAACGTCGCGTCCGCCTTGTTCGCCGAGAAGGAGAAGGAGGCGCTGGTCTGTCCCGTGGGGCTCGAGGGGCGGGAAGTGATGGTGACGACCGGAGGAAAGGCTTCGACGGTCCAGGAGTGCTGCGCGGCCGCTCCCTGGTTGCCGTACCTGTCCTTCGCGCGGACCTCGTAGCGGTGGGGACCGTCGACGGTGACGGTCACCTCCTGGGGCGAGCTGCAGGGCGCAAAGGCCGCCGAGTCGAGGCTGCACTCGAAGGTCGAGGGCGTCTCCGAAGACGAGAAAGCGATGCTCGCGGTGGGGCTCGTCCACGGCGAGGAAGGTCCGGAGAGGATGCTCGTCGTGGGGCCTTGGGTGTCCACCGTCCAGCGAGCGGTCGACGGGGGCGACTCCAGGTTTCCCGCTGGATCGGTCGCCCGTACCTCGAGCGTGTGGTCGCCCTCGCCTAGACCGGTGAGGGTCTCCGGCGAGCTGCAGTCGGCGAAGGCACCGGTATCGAGCGCGCACTCGAACGTGCAGCCGGTCTCGTTGGCCGCGAATTCGACGCTGCGATCCCGCTCGCCCGTGTCCGCCAGAGCGGTGATGGTCGTATCCGGAGGCGTGAGGTCGAAGAGGAAGTCGGCCTGGGGCGGCTGGGGATCAACGTTTCCCGCGTCGTCGACGGCTCGCACCTGGAACTGGTGTGCTCCCTCGCCATATCCGGTGAGCAGGAGCGGGCTGGAGCAACCTGCGTAGGCCGCGTCGTCCAGCCGGCACTCGAAGCGCGCTGCCCGGTCGCCTGAGAACTCCACCTCGACCTCGGCCTGGTTGGTGGCCGGCGGTGGGGCCTTGTCGATCCGGGTGGTGGGCGTGGCGGGGCCGATGCGGAAGGTGACCTGCGCGCTCGCCGCGTTGCCGACATCGTCGGTCGCCGTGACCACGAACGAGTGCTCGGCCTGTGCGAGGCCCGAATACGCAAAGGGAGAAGAGCACTCGGCAGAGCTCGCTCCATCGAGCGAGCAGCTGAAGGTGGCGGGCTCGTCCGCGACGAACTCGATGGAGCCCTCCATTTGGTCCGTGACCAGGGGAGGGGCCTTGGTGAACGAGATGGAGGGGGGAGTGGTGTCGATGACGACCGAGCTGGTGGCCTCGTCGCCCAGAAAGCCCGCGAGGTCGGTCACTCGCACCAGGATCGGCTGCTCGCCGTCGCCCTCGTCGCCCCGAACGACGTACTCGCAGTGGTAGGGACCCTGCCCCGCGCAGGTGCCTTCCTGGCCCGCGACCCAGGCCATGGCCGAGCCGGCGGCCTCGCTGACCTCGAAGTCGATGCGGACGACCGACCGCGCTGCCACTCGCCCAGGAGCCACACGAAGCATGCTGATCTTTGGCTTTCCCCCATTGGGGTCAGGGGAGGGGGAGAAAGAAGGGTTGCCGTTGCAACCCGCGAATACCACTACGAAGAGTGCGATCGCGCGGCGGGCCATTGATCTGCTCCGGAGGGACCCCCGAATGCGGGGAACAGAGAGTGCATCTGCGCGGAATACCCGGCTCTGCTGCCCGTCGGGGGATTCAATGTCCGGGTTCACAGGACCCGGTTATAGACACACCCTTTCGCGCCATTTCAAGCACCAGGGGAGGCTAGACCCACATGCCGTCTGACCGTTCCGAGCGCAAGCTGCTGGAAGTCCTCGAACGAGTGCACCAGGGCGGCGCGGAGAAGTACCACGCCAAGAACCGCGAGCAGGGCAAGCTCTTTGCGCGCAAGCGCCTGGAGTTGCTGCTCGATGTGGGGACGTTCGTCGAGGACGCCCTGCTGGCCAACAACCTCGATCCCGAGCTCCCCGCCGATGGCGTCATCACGGGGCTTGGACGAATCGGCGGTCGGCCCGTCGCCGTGATGGCCAACGACTCGACGGTGAAGGCCGGCTCATGGGGTCGACGCACGGTCGAGAAGATCCTGCGCATCCAGGAGACCGCCGAGAGGCAGCGGGTGCCGCTCTTCTACCTGGTAGACAGCGCCGGGGCGCGCATCACCGACCAGGTGGAGATGTTCCCGGGGCGCCGGGGCGCGGGGCGCATCTTCTACAACGAGGTCCGGCTCTCGGGTCAGGTGCCCCAGATCTGCCTGCTGTTCGGCCCCTCGGCGGCAGGCGGCGCGTACATCCCCGCGTTCTGCGACGTGGTGATCATGGTCGAGGGCAACGCCTCGATGTACCTGGGCAGCCCGCGCATGGCGGAGATGGTGGTGGGCGAGAAGGTGACGCTCGAGGAGATGGGCGGAGCGCGGATGCACTGCTCGGTCTCGGGCTGTGGGGACGTGCTGGTCAAGACCGAGGAAGAGGCGATCGCCTACGCCAAGTCCTACTTCGAGTACATGCCGCAGAACTGGGCCGAGAAGCCGCGCCCGCTGGCCTCGCGGCCGCCCAAGAGCTCGGGCAAGCGCATCGAAGAGCTCATCCCCGTCGACCAGAACAAGTTCTTCGACATGATGTCGCTCATCCACGAGGTGGTGGACGAGGGCAGCGTGGTGGAGGTCA
>JACRCT010000478.1 GCA_016218885.1 Deltaproteobacteria bacterium
GAGAACACGGCATCCAAACGGCACCCGCGCCGGGCCAGGAGCGCCCGAGCGGCACTCACCAGAGCGGGGTCGTCATCGACGATGAGGACATTGAGCGGGGAGCGCATGGAGCTAGGCACTGTAGCGAATCGCGGGCTCGGCCGCCAAGACGTGCAATGGCACTGCTCGCCTCGCGGGGAGGAGGCAGGCCGGGTCGCGGTCGCCTCGCCCCCATGACCCTCAAGAAAAACCGGAGCGGATCGTAAGCCGGGTCCTGTTCCCGAAACATCCGGGTGGTGAACATTCATCTAGGGCCTCGGTTACCCGAGGCCTCGAGCGAGGTACCCGGGAGCACCAGGCGGGCAGCCTGGAGCGGGGTTGCCCCCGCACGCTCCCCTATTTGCTCTTGCTCCAGGTGGGGTTTGCCGTGCCGGCGGCATCACTGTCGCCGCGGTGCGCTCTTACCGCACCGTTTCACCCTTGCCAGGCCCTCCAAGGGCCTTCGGCGGTCTATTCTCTGTGGCACTTTCCTTCGGGTCGCCCCGACTGGCCGTTGACCAGCACCATGCCCTATGGAGCCCGGACTTTCCTCCCGCGCAAAGAGTCTGCGCCGGCGTTCACCTGATCCGCTCCGGCATCGACAACCTAACACGTGAGCCGGCCCTGGGAAGCCAGCAAAGCTGCGTGATCGTGCTCGATGGGGCTACCATCCCCTTTCTGCAGGAGGCCGTCATGAAACCCATCTACCTCGACTACAACGCCACCACGCCCCTGATGCCCGAGGTGCTCGAGGCGATGCTGCCCTACCTCGTCGAGCACTTCGGCAACCCGTCCTCGGGGCACGCCTTCGGCCAGCGGGCCAAAGAGGGAGTGGAGAGGTCGCGCTCGCAGGTCGCGATGCTGCTCGGGTGCGAGGGCGGCGAGGTCCTCTTCACCGGGGGTGGCACCGAGGCGAACAACCTCGCCATCCGCGGCGTGGTGGAGGCCCGGGGGCTCGATCGGGTGATCACCAGCGTCATCGAGCACCCGGCGGTGGAGCAGCCTTGCCGCGCACTCGAAGCCCTGGGGGTAGAGGTGGTGCGCCTGCCGGTCGACGGCAGAGGGGTGGTCAGGCTCGAAGCGCTCGAGCAGGCCCTGTCCAAGGGTCGGGCGCTGGTGAGCGTCATGCACGCCAACAACGAGACGGGGGCGCTGCAGCCCATCGCCGGGATCGCGCAGCTCGCCCACTCGCGCGGCGCCCTGGTCCACACCGACGCCGCCCAAAGCGTCGGCAAGCTTCCCACCCGCGTGGACGAGCTGGGCGTCGATCTGCTCACCATCGCCGGGCACAAGCTCTACGCTCCCAAGGGCGTGGGCGCGCTCTACGTGCGTCGAGGCACGCCGCTCTCCCCCTTTGCCCGCGGAGCGGGGCACGAGAGAGGCCTGCGGCCTGGCACCGAGAATGTGGCTTCCATCGTGGCCCTGGGGGCCGCCTGCGAGCTCGCTGTGCAGCAGCCTCCGGCCGACAGGCTCTCCCGCTTGACCGCCCGGCTGCTGGAGGGCTTGCGGGCCGGCGTCGTCGGGCTCGAGCTCAATGGCCCGGAGGGTGCCGAGCGGCTCCCCAACACGCTCAATGTCAGCGCTCCCGGCATCCTCGGGCGGGTATGGCTCGCCGAGACTCCGGAGGTCGCCGCCTCGACGGGCTCGGCTTGCCATGAAGGCCAGGACACGCCCAGCGGCGTGCTCGTCGCCATGGGCCTGTCGCGCGAGCGGGCGCTGGGGGCGATTCGCCTCTCGGTGGGGCGTCCCACCACCGAAGTGGAGATCGAGACTGCCATCGCCGCACTCGCGCGCGCGGCAAGGCGCTCCTGAGGGCGTCAAGCAGGGCTGGCTGCGGCGGACACCTCCCAAAGGCGGGCCGGTTGCCCCTTCGCCGGGCGAGCGGCTACAGTCGCGCGCTTCTCGGCCCCGTAGGGCCTGAAGGGAGGCCTCAAAGTGAGCGACGTCGCCAAGATGCTGTGCCTGGTTGGGGGCCTGGCGCTCTCTGCGGGGGCAGCCGTCTCCTGCGGTAGCGGCTCGAAGGTCGGTTCGGCCTGCACCGCCGACTCGGAGTGCGCTTCGCCTCCCGACGCGGTGTGCCTCTCCAAGTTCAAGCCGGTCAAGGACCTGATCAAGCCGGGGACCGATCCCGCCACCGCGGAGGCGTTCCAGGACGTCGGCCTCGAGTTTCCCGGCGGGTACTGCTCGAACAGCGGCAGCTGCGCCTCCGACGCTGACTGCTCGACGGGCGGCACCTGCTTCGTGGCCCTGGCAGGTGTGACCCAAGCCACCCTCGACGCCCTCGCCCCGACGGTGCCCTTCGACCTCAATGCCTTCGCCTCGCTGGGCCTGTGCCTTCAGTCCTGCACCGATGGCTCGCAGTGCCGCAGCGGGTACAAGTGCGATTGGCCCCTGGGCGACTTCCTCACGCTCGTCCCGGGCGCCCAGCGCCGCACCTTCTGCATCGAGATCCCCGATCCCTGCAAGGCGTCCCCCTGCCAGAACCAGGGCACCTGCAAGGCCAGCGCGGACCTCTCGACCTTCACCTGCACCTGCCCGACCGGGTTCGGCGGTGCGAAGTGCGAGGTCAACCTCGACGACTGCAGCCCCAACCCGTGTCAGCACGGCGGCAGCTGTGCGGATGCGGTGGCGAGCTACTCCTGCTCCTGCGCCCCGGGCTACAGCGGCCCGACCTGCGAGACCGACATCGACGAATGCAGCCCCAATCCCTGCCAGAACGGCGCGGCCTGCGCCCAGGGAGTGGGAGACTATTCCTGCACTTGCCCCCAGGGCTTCGAGGGCAAGAATTGCGAGGTTCCGCTGTCGGGCTGCAACCCCAATCCGTGCCGGAACGGCGGCACCTGCACGCTCGGGGACGGAGACGACTTCACCTGCACCTGTGCCGGGACCTACACCGGCCGGATGTGCGAGATGAAGTGCGGCCAGAGCCAGCTCATCACCTATGCGCTCTCGGGCGTGTTCGACCTCTCGCAGACGCCGATGGGAGCCGGAGACGGGACCTGGAACCTCCCCGGCACCGACGCGCGGCCCGGCGGCACCCCGGCAGTGACCGACCCTCCGTCGCGGATCGTGCTGCGCCTGCACCCCGACGGAGTGCACCTGTCGATCGTCTCCTTCGACCTGGGCCACAACATCCACCAGAGCGTCTTCGGCACCGAGATCTACACGAACATCCTGCACGCCGTGCCGCGCAATGCCTGCGGCGCCGCGAGCGGGACCCTGGCCGGGACCACGCTGAACTGGGGTTCCTGCACCACTCCTTCGACCTATGGAACCAAGAACTGGGTGACGACGGAGTTGGCGACCGGTCCGGGCTGCCTCAGCGACTTCGGCAACATCGGGAACATCTGGTGCAGCGGCGGTGGGTGCGTCTCGGGCGGCCTCGCCTCAGGTGACAACCCCGTCGCCCGTCCCCCGGTCTGGGCGCAGCCGCTGTCGGCCTTCGTCTTCAGTGCTTCCGACCTTTCGAGCTTTACGGCCGAGGCGTTCTTCCTGCCCAACGACAACAAGAGCGCGCTCACGAAGCTTAGCCTGGCGGGAACCGAGCTCAACCGGGTGACCGAGGTCACGCCGGACTGCGCTTGCCCCTAGTGTCCTGAAAGGCCTCAGGGCTGGGCGCTCTCGAGGGCAGCCGCCGAGCCCTCGGCGGTGAACGTCTCGGCGAAGCCGCGCCGTCGGGCCTCGCTCAAGAGGCTCGTCGGCTCCACCTCCAGCGATTGCAGGTCGATGGGATAGATCGAGTAGGCGCGTCCCAGATTGACGGCCAGCGCCGAGCCGTCGGGCGAGACGTCGAGGCTCACGCGCTCGCGCGGAGTGCGTACCAGCAGCTTCAATTCGCCGGAGCTCGCGTCCCAGAAGCGGACGTACTGGTCGGCGCAGTCGGTCGCCAGGTAGCGCCCGGCGGCGGCGAAGCGCGTCGAGGTCCACTGGCCAAGCTCCCGGTGCAGCAGCTCTCGCCCCGTTGCCGGGTCCCAGACGATGGTCCGCCCGTCCTTGCCGGCCGATGCCAGCCGGCCGTCGGGGGCGAAGTCCACCGAGGTGACCCAGCTGGCGTGCCCCTTCAGCTCCGAGCGCAGCCGGCCCGTCTCCAGATCCCATAGGCGCACTGCCCCGTCTTTGCCCGCGCTCGCCAGGGTCCGGCTGTCCGGCGAGAAGGCGAGGTCGAACACCGTTCCCGAATGCCCGGAGAGAGCCAGCAGGATCGCGCCGCTGTGCGGGTCCCAGAGGGTCACCGCGCCGCCATCTCCCCCGGTGGCCACCGAGGTTCCCGAGGGCGAGATGCGCGCCACGGTGGCGTCTTTGAGGGGAAGGCTCAAGAGGCGCTTCCCGGTCTCGATGCTGAACAGCTCGGCCGCGCCGCCGGCCCCGGCAACCACCGAGCCGTCTCTCGCGAAGCTCACCCGCGCATCGGTCGTCAGGCTGCCCCGGAAGGCGCGCAGCTCTCGGCGGGCGGCCAAGTCCCAGACGCGGATCGTCCCGTCGCGGGCCGCCGTGGCCAAGCGCTTGCCGTCGGGCGAATAGCAGAGGTCGAGCAGCGTCGAGCCATCGGCGGCCAGGCCGAGCAGGGGGCTGGCTCCCCCACGCCAGACCCGCACGGTCCCATCGAAGGCTGCCGAGGCGATCCTCTCGCCGCCCGGCGAGAAGGCAACGCCGGAGACGACGGCCGGGTGCTCTTCGAGGGTGGAGATGGGCTCACCGCTCAAGGCGCTCCAGACGCGCACGGTGCGGTCGAGGCCAGCGCTGGCGACGAGGCTGCCGTCGGGCGACCAGGCTACCTGCCGCACGAAGCTGGCGTTTCCGGTGAGCAGCTGGCTCGGCTCGCCGGTATTCGCGTCGAGGACGGTGACCGTCGGCTCATCGCAGCCGATGGCGATTCGCGCGCCGTCGGGCGAGACAGCGATCGACCGCACCGAGAAAGCGAAGGCGGCGAGGACGAAGCCGGCGGAGTCCCAAGCCGCCGGGTCCCAGGCGCGCAACGTGCGATCGACGCCGGCGCTGAGCAACCGCGTCCCGTTCGGATGGAAGACGACCGCGCGTACCTCGCCCTGGTGTCCACGCAGGACCGTGCGCGTCTTGCGTGTCGCCAGGTCCCACAGCCGCACGGTCCGGTCCGCCCCTGCGGAGGCGAGCAGCGCTCCGTCTGGGGAGAACGCCAGGGCGCGAACCGGACCGGCGTGGCCCTCGAGCTGCGCGAGCCGGGCCCCGTCGGCGGCTCGCCAAAGGATCACGTGGCCGCTCTTGCCTGCGGTCGCCAGGCACGCACCGTCAGGGGAGAAGACCGCTGCGTAGGTCACCAGGCCATCGCTCGCGAGGCGCAGTCGCAGCTCACCAGTCTCGGTGTCCCAGAGTCGAACCGCGCCATCGTAGGCGGCCGCCGCGATGGCGCGCCCGTCAGGAGAGAAGGCGAGGGGGCCCAGGGCGTCCTCGGAGAGGAGGGCGCGCTCGAAGGTGAAGCCGAAGTGGCCCCGGGCCTGAACGGCGGTGGAGGTGGCTTGCACGCGCAGGTCTCGGCCGTGCGGGAAGCTCTGGTCGAATCCGGGCCGATAGGCAGGGCTGGCCGGGTGGGCGGGGTTGTGCACGAGCGAGAGCGCCGCGAAGCCCAGGGCCGAAGCGTAGCGGAAGTCGGTGAGGTGGCGATCGGCTCGCTCCGCATACGCTCCGGCGAGGTTGAGCTCGGCCTTGAGCCGTTCCTGCTGCTCCTGGGCGCGAGCCTGGGTCTGCTGTCTCAAGGCCACGGTGACCGCGACGAGCGCGCCCACCACCGCCAGCAACGCGACCATCGAGGCGATCATCACGCCGCGATGGTCGGCGGCGAAGCGCCGCAGGAGGGCCCACGGGCCATAGGTGTAGGCGCGGACGCGGCCGCCGGTCATGAAGGCGCCGATCTCCTGGGCCAGCTCTCCCGCGGTCTGGTAGCGGTGGCGCGGGTAGCGCTGCAGCGCCTTGTGCGCGATGGCCGCCAGCTCGGGCGGTGCCTCGGGGCAGGCGGCGAGGACTGGGCGGAGGCCGGCGTAGCTGGCGCGGGCGATGCGCTCGTCATGGTCGCCCGTGGCGAAGGGCGCCTCGCCGGTGAGGATGCGGTAGAGGATGGTGCCCAGGCCCCACACGTCGGTGCGCTCGTCGATCTCCTCGCTCAGCGCCTGCTCAGGGCTCATGTAGGACGGAGTGCCCATGGCCGTGCCATCGCCGGTGAGCTCAGGGTTCTTGGGCAGCACGATGGCCGGGTCGGTGATGGGCCCCGCTTCGGGGCCGCCCTTGATCTTCGCCAGGCCCCAGTCGAGCAGCACGGTCTCTCCGTACTTGCCGACCATCACGTTGGCGGGCTTGAGATCGCGGTGGATCACCCCGCGGCTGTGGGCGTAGGCGATGGCCTTGCAGGTGTCCCAGAACGCGCCCAGGAGCGCCAGCCGCTCCTTGAGGCCCGGGCAGGCCCTCAGGCGCGTCGAGAGGGTCTCGCCGCGAACCAGACGCATCGTGTAGTAGAGCCGGCCATTGGGGCGACGCCCCAGCTCGTGGACCGGGACGATGTTCGGGTGCTCGAGCCGGCCGGTGACGCGCGCCTCCACCAGGAACCGGCTCTCGGCCAGCTTCGCCGTCGACTCTCCCTCGATCGCGTCCATCTCCTTGAGCGCCACGTGGCGGCCCAGGTGCCGGTCGAGCACGTTGAGAACGCAAGCCTGGCCGCCCTTGCCTTCGACGCCGTGGTCGTCGTAGCGGCGAGGCTGCTCGGTGGTCACCTCGGTGGAGAGGAGCTCGAGGTTCCCTGGTGGCATCAGGTCGGGTACCGACGATCGAGCGGAGCTGCCCGACCTGTCGGGCGCGGCCCGTGGCTGTGGTCCGCGGGGCAGCGGCACCGTCGGCACGGTGACC
>JACRCT010000479.1 GCA_016218885.1 Deltaproteobacteria bacterium
ATGTTGGGAACCATCGCCGTGCCCACGCTGGTGGTGGCGGCCGAGAAGGACCTGTTCACCCCCATGCGCCTCGCGCGCGAGCTGGTGCAGCAAATCCCCGGGTCCGAGCTGCTGGTCATCCCCTATGGCACCCACGCTGCTCTCATCGAGCAACCCGACCTGCTCAGCCTGCGGGTGGCCAAGTTCCTCGACGAGCGGGTCTACGGCAGGCGGCGGGCCTCGGGGGCGCGCTAGCCCAACCTTCGCACGACTGAGCCCAACCACCGGGCTTTGAGATGCGAAAGCAGGGCTGGCGCACCGCAGCGCGCCGGCAGACTACTGAGGGCCGCTGCCTCTTCCTCGGTCGGCGCCGAATGACGCCGACCTCCAAGTGGGCGGATTCTAGATCTAGAATCGACGCAATCGGCAGGCGCGCCTCTTGCCTGGCTTGGCGGGTTCGCCTCTCTCATTGGCCTTGTTTCGGAGGGTGCCATGCGTGTCGCCATCGTTGCTGCCGTCGCCTTGGTTGGGCCCCTGGCACTGGGGGGATGCCTGCAGGCAGTGGATCTGTCGGGCTCTGACCAGGACGCGGCATCGGGCTCGCCCGATTCCGGAGCTGACTCACGTGATGTGGGAGTAGCCGCCAGCGACGCCGGTTCGCGCTGCGATCAGGCCGCTCAGTGTCCCCAGCCGGTTTCTCCCGACCCTGTCTGTGCTCCGCTCGTGGCCATTTGCGAGCACGGGGTCTGCGGCAGCAAGCCGGTGCCGCGCCCTTGGGACGACCGGCTCGGGGCCTGCGAGATCCCGGAGCACTGCGGTTGCCAGCAGCTGACCCCACCGCAATGCGCCGGCGCCTGGGAGTGCCGCTCCTCGACCTGTGCCTGGGTCTGCGAGGACAGGCGCTGCACCTCCGATCTCGAGTGCCGCTCCGCGCAGATCTGCGCCGACGACGACTGCGATGGACTGAAGACGTGCGTCACCGGGTGCCGTGATAGCCAGGCGTGCCCTGCGGGCAAGATCTGCGAGCTCTCGCCATTGAGCTGTGACCTCCTCGGCCACTGCGTGGGAGGCAAAGCCTGCTCGATCGATTCGCAGTGCCCAGCGGGCACGGTCTGCGACTTCAACCTCGGTGGCACCCGGATTTGCCAGCCCGGCTGCCACGAGAGCTCGCAGTGCGCCGCGGACGAGCAGTGTTTCATGGAGGCCTGCCCCGCCTGTCCCAACTGCGCCTGCATTGGGACCTGCGAGAAGAGCGCGGGCTGCCAGAGCGACTCCCAGTGCGCGCCGGGGACGGTCTGTGGCACCGAGCCGCCGGGCTGCGTGGCCCACTGCCTGCCGGGCTGCCGAACCGATACGGACTGCCGGATCGACCAGACGTGCTCGCCGCCCCCGCCCTGTATCGGCTGCGGCTGCGACCACGGCGACTGCGTGCCCAGGGAGGTGACCTGCACCGACTCCTCCGAGTGCGAAGTCGGGCTGGTCTGCGCCTACGAGGACCCGATGCAGTGCGAAGGGCCCAAGCACTGCGTCGCCGGCTGCCTGCTCGACACCGACTGCGCGGGGCATGAGTACTGCCAGTTGGCGTGGTGTGGCCCGTGCTGCGTGGGCACCTGCGAGCCTCGGCCGAGCGGCTGCACGGACGACAGGCAGTGCGCGGAGGGGCAGATCTGCGCCTACGACGACACCTTCCAGTGCCAGGGCCAGCGACATTGCGTCGACGGATGCAGGGAGAGCGCGGACTGCGGGGAGGGCGCGGTGTGCATGCTCGCCGATTGTGGCCCGTGCTGCCCTGGGTGGTGCGCACCCATTCCGGTCTGCATCGACGACGCGCAGTGCGGAGCAGGTGAAGTGTGCGAGGGTTGTGGTCCGAACGAGCCCCGGCAGTGCGTGACCGGTTGCCGCGACGGAAGCGACTGCGCGGCAAGCGAGATCTGCATGCCGACCAACTGCGGGGGCTGCCCCTGCCCGATGCAGTGCACGGCTGCGCCGAGATCGTGTCGAGGCGATTCGGAATGCGGCGCGGGCAAGGTGTGCGACGGGTGCCCGGGCTCGCCCAAGACCTGTATCCCGGGCTGCCATGATTCCAGCCAGTGCGGCGCGGGCGAGACCTGCGACACCTCCCGGCCCTGTGTGACCTGCCCCTGCCCAGGGCAGTGCACAGGCGCGACGAGCTGCCCCTTCAACGAGCCGGCCTGCGCGGGCGCTACCGATTGTGCCTGGGGCCAAAGCGTCTGCGAGAACGCTTGTTGCGTCGCGTGCCGAGCGCCCCTGACTCCCCCTTGTCTACCCGAGATGTGCATGCATCCCGCGGGGATCGATGGAAACGGCTGTCCGCTGCCGGCGGCTTGCGGCAATTGCTGCGCCTGCCCCGACTACGAAGACCCGGTCTGCGGCACGAACTACCAGACCTATGGCAACGGCTGCGAGGCTGCCTGCGCGGGGGCGGAGGTCCTGCACGACGGCGCCTGCCTGCCTTACGAGGGCCTCGACTGCGGCTGGAACGGCCAGGGCTGCGTGCCAGGCCAGTATTGCCGCGATCCCTGCCCGATGTGCGCCGACATCCACTCGCTGCGCTGCACCCAGGTCGGGGTCTGCGAGTACGCCTTCGATTGCCCGGCGGGCCTGCCGACGCCGCCGTGCCCGAGCGGAGCCGCGATCTGGGATTGCATCGACCACCAGTGCATGGCGCGCTGCCACTAGGCTCCGGCGGGTCGGCGGCTACCTCTCGACGTAGCCCTTGCGGGCCTTCTCCTCGATGAGCCGCTGCGCCTCACGCGCGGCGGCTTCTTCGCTGGAGAAGCTCTTGCGCTTCTCCTGGCCGTTCGACCCAATCCGCCCGAAGCGCACGACCTGCTCGCCGCCGCCGGCGATCTCGATCTCCCAGAGCTTGGAGGCTTTCACAGGCGGATGCCGAAGCCGAGCCAGGGCCCCAGGAAGCTGTCGGTGTGGCGCACGCCGTCGACCAGCCCGGCGTCATCGAGGTAGAGCTGCCGAACGCCTGCGCGCAAGTCGACCGGCCCCACGCTCAGCTGCAAGGCGGCATGCCAGTCGAGCGTGCGGTGAGGCCAGGGAACCACGCGGGCTGCTCCCTCCACGCCCAAGGGGCCGATGATCCGCAGCTCGCCGGAGACGCCGAGCTGGGGGCCCGTCGCCGTCATGTCCGGGGCGAAGGCCACGCCTACGCCAGCCTCCAGGCGCAGCCGGCCGCCGGCAGAACCTCCGTCCTTGAAGCCCTGCCCGTCCAAGCGCAAGTCGGCCCACACCGTGCGCGGAGCAGGGGTCGTCGCCACGACCGGCGTGGCTCGCACCAGGGGGGCCGGCGCGACGTAGACAGTCTCAGGCGGCACGTACACCTGTGGCGGGGGCTCGACGTAGACCGGTGCCGGCACCACGACCACCGGCGCTGGGGCAACCACGACGGGAGGAGCGGGAGCGATGATGACCGAGCCATGTCCATGGCCGCGGTGCCCGTACCCGGAATGCCCGTGGTGGCTCGGAC
>JACRCT010000480.1 GCA_016218885.1 Deltaproteobacteria bacterium
GTCGAGCTGGGCGACGGCGTCGCTGATCTTGTCCATCAGGCGGCGCGGCGCCCGCTTCATCTTCGGGTTGGAGAGCAGCGCGTGCGCCAGCCAGGGGAACACCGCCGTCACGTCGGCGTGGACGTACATGGAGTTGGTGGCCACGCACTCGGCCGAGACCTTGCCCCAGGTGTGGCCCTCGCTCGCCGGGCAGGACGAGAGCGCGCCGTTGTCGACCGGGTCGACGCAGAACTGCACGTCGATGTCGAAGCCGTCGGTGCGCACGTTGAGGATCTGGTCGAGCAGCGGCTCGCCCTGCAGCGTGTAGTTCTTGGGCACGCCGCCGCCGAGCATCCACACCGCCATGCGCTTGCTGTCGTGGTGGCGGCACCAGTGCTGGACGGCGGCCATGGCGAAGACATCGTCGTTGATGTCGATCTCGAACTTGAAGCGCTCCCCCAGCAGGCGCTTGAGCTTGACCACGTTGAGGAAGATCGACCCGTCCTGCACCGCGCCGACGAAGATGGGCACCGCCTGCCGGTAGCAGGTGGACAGCAGGCTGGGCACCTTGACCTTGAGCGCCTTCTCCAACGCGTCGAGCTCGCGGCCGAGCAGGTAGTGGAACTCGGCGGTGGTCATCTTGCGCTGGAAGGCGGGCTTCTGGATGAGGGCAGAGAAGAGCCGGTCGGTGTCGAAGAGCACCTGCTCGTAGAAGCCCAGATCGTAGATGCGGATGATGCGGGCGATGCGCAGCTGCAGGTCGCCGGCATTGGGGTTGATCTCGCGCAGCGCGTGGCCCAGGACGCGGTGGGCGTCGTGGTAGAGGTTGGCGCCGGTGGTGGTCAGGCAGCTGACGATGCCCCGCTCGATCAGCGGCAGCAGGCAGCTCTGGTGCAGCCCGGCGGGGGTCATGGCGCCGGACAGGGTCAGGAACACCGAGCAGTCTTCGTTGACCGAGCGCTCCATCAGCTCGAAGCCGATGCGCTCCTGACGGCCGACAAACGCCGGGAAGGCGCTGGCCAATAGCTCGCGCGCGGTCTCCTTGCCGGTGATGGGCTTGGGATCTGCCAGACGGGCTTGGTGGAAGTCGCGTTGAACGGTCGAGCGGGCGGTGGCCATTTCGAGCTCCTCAAGCGAAGGCACGTTCCTTTGGGCGGCGAAACTTACCGAAACGATCCGGCCCGTGCCAGATGTTCCTCGAGCGGACAGTGACGTAGGGCTTGCGGTCAGGGCGTCGCGACTCTATCTACGTGCACACCACAACCGAGGCCCCCTCTACCCAGGGCCCACAGCCCCAAGGCCCGCATGCACGCCTGGCACGACATCTACCTCGACGAGAAGCAGGTGGAGAACAGCTTCCCCGTGGTGATCGAGGTCCCACGCGGGAGCAAGAACAAGTACGAGCTCGACAAGGAGACCGGGTTCCTCCGTCTCGACCGCGTCCTGTACAGCGCGGTGCACTACCCGGCGAACTACGGCTTTCTGCCACGCACCTTCTGCGACGACGGCGATCCCCTGGACGCCCTGGTGCTGGGCCAGGAGCCGGTCGTGCCGCTGACCATCGTCGAGGCGCGCGCCATCGGAGTGATGCGCATGCGCGACGACAAGGGCATCGACGACAAGATCATCGCGGTCTGCGTGAGCGACCCCGCCTTTGCCGAGTACTCCGATCACTCCCAGCTGCCCTCGCACACCTTGAAGGAGATCCGGCGCTTCTTCGAGGACTACAAGACCTTGGAGAACAAGCAGGTGGTGGTCGAGAGCTTCCTGGGCCCGCAGCAGGCCCTCGAGATCATTCGAGAGTCCCTGACGATGTACAAGCAGCTCCGGCGCGGAGAGCTCAAGAAGTAGGTCTCGCCCTTCCTCACTCATCGCCCGCGGTAGCAAGTCCCCTCAAAGAAGCAGACTGCCCGGCGCCTGCCGGCGTGCCCTGGGGGCTGCGACCATCACCAGGCCTCCCATGGCTGCGGTCGCCCCTGGCGGCGCCGGTCACCTTGCGCTGCCGTCTGCGCGGCGGCTATCGTCGGCGCCCGCCCGCCCGCAGACCTGGCGGGGGCCTCGAGTGCGAATCTCCTCCTTCAAGTGGCGCCTGATCGCCTGGGCTGGGCTGCTCGCGGCCGTGGCGTTCGTGTACCGGTTCGTGTTTCGCGCAGAGGTCTTCGCCGCCAACGACTTCTTCCGCATCTACGTTCCCGACGCCTTCTTCACGCTCGAGAGCCTGAAGCATGGTGAGCTTCCTCTGTGGAATCCCTACCAGCGTCTGGGCCAGCCCTTCCTCGGCAATCCGCTCACCCAGGCCCTGTATCCGCCCAGGCTTCTCCCGGTGCTCGTCGCCGGCCCCTTCTGGGGCACGACGATCGAGCAGGTCCTCCACGTGGTCCTGGCTGCCTCGGGAACGGCGTTGGCCGCGCGCAAGCTGGGCGCCTCGCGCGCGGCGAGCCTGCTCAGCGGCGCGACGCTCGGGCTGGGAGTCCTGTCGCCGATGGCGCTGCTCAACGTCAACGGCGCCATCGCGTGGAGCGGCTGGATGGCCGCCTCCTCGCTCGACCTGGCCCGCAGGCCTGGCTGGGCCCCTGCGGCGTGGCTGGCGATCTTCACGTGCCTCTCGTTCCTCTCCGGGCTGCCGGAGGCATTGCTTTGGCAGGGCCCCA
>JACRCT010000484.1 GCA_016218885.1 Deltaproteobacteria bacterium
CCGCTGCGAAACCTGGTGCGGCCCTACATCCTGCGCCGGCTCAAGACCGACAAGACGGTCATCTCCGATCTGCCAGAGAAGACCGAGATGAAGGCCTTCTGCCAGCTGAGCCGCAAGCAGGCTGCGCTCTACCAGCAGGCCGTCGAGGAGCTGGCTCGAGACCTCGAGGGTGCAGACGGCATCAAGCGCAGGGGCGTGGTCCTCTCCTTCCTCATGCGGTTCAAGCAGATCTGCAACCACCCGTCGCAGTGGCTCGGCGACGGCGCCTGGGCCGAGGCAGACAGCGGGAAGTGGGCCAGGCTCCGCGAGATCGCGGAAGTCATCGCCGCAAAGCAGGAGAAGGCGCTCGTCTTCACCCAGTTCCGCGAGGTGACCGCGCCGCTCGCCGCCTTCCTGGGAGGCGTCTTCGGGCGGCCGGGCTTGGTCCTGCACGGCGAGACCGAGGTGAAGAAGCGCAAAGACCTGGTGAAGCGGTTCCAGGAGGACGAGTCGGTCCCGTTCTTCGTGCTGTCGCTGAAGGCCGGCGGCTCAGGCCTCAACCTCACCGCCGCCTCGCACGTCGTGCACTTCGACCGCTGGTGGAATCCGTCGGTCGAGAACCAGGCCACGGATCGCGCCTTCCGCATCGGCCAGAAGAAGAACGTGCTGGTCCACAAGTTCGTCTGCAAAGGCACCGTCGAAGACAAGATCGACGCGCTCATCGAATCGAAGAAGCAGCTCTCACAGAATCTGCTAGAAGGAGCCGCCGAGCTCAACCTGACCGAGATGAAGGACGAGGAGCTGCTCAAGCTCGTGGCCCTCGATCTCGGCGCGGCGATGAAGGAGTGACACATGTTCCACGAGTGGCGGCCCTACGTCTCCGTGGCCGAGCGACGGCGCAAGGCTGAGCGCGAGATGCAGCGGCTCCAGAAGAAGGGGCACCCGGTCTCGCCGGTGGTCATCGAGGGTCGGACGATCGCCCAGACCTTCTGGGGCAAGGCCTGGTGCGACAACCTCGAGGGCTATAGCGACTTCTCGAATCGCTTGCCGCGCGGGCGCACCTACGTGCGCAACGGCTCGGTGGTGGACCTCCAGGTGGCCCCCGGCGACGTCTCCGCGGTCGTCTCAGGCTCGGAGCTCTACCAGGTCGCGGTGAAGGTCGCGCCGGTCCCCAAGGCGCGCTGGACCTCGATCTGCGGCGACTGCGCCGGCGCCATCGACTCGCTCGTCGAGCTCCTCCAGGGACGCTTCTCGAAGGGCGTCATGGAGCGAATTTGCCAACAGAAGACCGGCCTGTTCCCGGCCCCGGCGGAGATCGAGTTCTCGTGCAGCTGCCCGGACTGGGCATCGATGTGCAAGCACGTCGCGGCGGTGCTCTATGGGATCGGCGCGCGGCTCGACGACAAGCCCGAGCTCCTCTTCAAGCTGCGCAAGGTCGACGAAAAGGACCTGATCGCCAAGGCCGGCAAAGGACTTCCGCTGGCGAAGAAGGGGCCGTGCGCGGACAAAGTGCTCGGCAGCGAGAGCCTGTCGGAGCTGTTTGGCCTGGAGATGGACGATGGCGCAGTTCCTTCCGACAGCCGACCAACACGACGAGCCGGCAGCCCGCGCAGCCGCACCGCGAAGAACAACGGCGAGCAGCCGACGGCGCCCACGGCTCGTGGCCGGTCGACCGCCAAGGCAAAGGGTGGTCGCGGACGTCCGCGGGCAAGGGTCACTAAGCGGCGGAGCGTGGAGTCGAAGAGGTGACCAGACGTGGGGCATCCTGATCCGGCACAGACTCTCCTGGCGTTGCTCTCGGGCAAGAAGCGACATGCCGGCCGGTCCATCCTCATCAACGGGACCGTGGGGTTGCACCAAGACCTTCCTCTGGAAGAACTCGGTTGTCCCAGAGCTTCAGCGGCCCCACATCTACGTTTCCGCGTTCGGCGCGGAGGGAGCCGCGAGCCTCAATGGTCGGTTGCTCACGCACTTCGCGCTGCGGATGCTCGGCCGAGTGCCGCTGGGAGCCGGCGCGCACGAGAAGGTGACCGGCTGGTGGGAGAAGGTTCGGTCGAAGCTCGGGCGGCCAGGCAGCGCGATCGCGTCTGCGTTGAATTCGTTCGGCGGCGCGTTCCTGAAACGGGCCGACATCGATCTTCTCGAACTTGCGGACCTGCTCGAGGCCGGAACGATCCTTTGTATCGACGCCATCGAGAAAGTCACGCAGGAGGAGCTGGACCAGTGGGCTCGTCCGCTGTCTCCGACTGCCCGACTTCGCTTCGTCGTGCCTGACCCGCAGTAAGGACACGGAGCGATGTCTCGCATGGACAGGCCAGGCTACCTTGTACTCGGACGTTGGAAGGGCGCCGCGATCCGGGTGCACTTGTCCGCGCCCCTTGGCGCGCTGCTTTTCTCCGGATTCGACTATCGGCCGCTTCAGTGGCTCGGGTTCCTGGTGCTCATCCTTGCGCACGAGATCGGCCACGCCACGGTGGCTCGATGGGCCGGCGCCCAGGTCGTTTCGCTGGACGTCCATGCCATCGGCGGTCGGTGCGTCTACTACGATGGCTTCGCCGGCGCGCTGGCAAGGGCCTTCATCGCCTCGGGCGGCATTGCCGCGCAAGTGGGCCTGTGGCTCCTCACCTTGCTCGTCCTGGACGGCCCGGTTGATCTCAGGCCCACCCTCGGCGAGACCGGCGTCAAGGCGCTCCAGGACTTCACAGTCACCAACTTCCTCGTCGCCGCGTTGAACCTCCTGCCCCTCGAGCCCCTCGACGGCGCCGAGATATGGAAGCTCCCACCGCTGCTCGCACAGCGCGCGCGGAGCTTGGTTCGAAGAAGCCTGCTCAAGAGGCGGGCGAGCGCCCTGGAGCGCGCGATTCGAGACCCAGAGCAGGAAGACCAGGGAGAGGACGGCCCGCGGCTCCTGCACTGAGGTCGCCGCCGGCACTCAACACCTCATCGTCGCGTGGCGTTCGCCGAGATCGCGCCTTTCGGGGCCAGCCCTTGAACCTCCCGTGCGGCAAGCTGATTGCCTGCCTTCCAGACCGTCGGCCCCATTGGAGCTTGGCCGGTGGTGCCTTCTGCTTCTCGGAAGCCTCGCGCGGTGCATAAGCCGCCCAGCCGCTGGCCGGAGGCATGCCGGCTGAGTGGCCCCCCACCCTGTCGATCCTCGATTTGAGCTCGACCAGGACGTCCGAACCCGCGCTGCCTGGAATTCAGCTTGCCGGCTCCCGTGGGGCATGCCATTGATTCCGCGGCCCTCTTCATCGGGGGCCGAGTCGTTTTTGGGACCCTGCAGCGCAGCGACGTGCACGGAGACGCGGATCCGAGGGAGCTGATGGCCGCAACGACGAGCGAAGGACGCTATCCCGAAGCGAAGACCGTTCAGGTCGAGGTCGAGCGGCCGGAGCACGGGCCCTATGGCAAGACGGAGACGCTCCGTTTCGATCGCGACCACCCTGAATGGGTCCACTGCACCAACCCGGCCTGCAACTCGGGAAAGATCCTCCTGCGTCGCACCGTGACGAAGGCGATCGAGGGCAAAAAGGCGGAGTTCTCCGCCGAGGTCAAGTGCAACGGCGTGGAGAAAGCCCGCGCCGGCCTCGGCCATCCGTGCATGACCCGCGCGAAGATCACCGTGCGCGCGACCTACCGGACCTGAGCAGCCGAGCCCTCGCTCGACACTGCTCTCGACGAGAAAGGGCTGCCTGGCGGCTAGGTGCGCCGAACAGCTCTGGTTCAGAAGAAGGCGCCCACGAGCTTGCTCGCCACCTCGCGGAGGGAAACCACGGTGAGCACCAGCGGGATCATCGGCGCCAGAATGGCGCTCGCAATGATTCCCACCTCGCGCCAGCCGAAGGGAGTGAGCCGCGTCCGAAGGACGATGGCATAGCTGTTCGCGAGGTCGGCCAGCGACTGGATGTCCGGAGAGCCCAGAAGCCCGGCGCTCTTCCTTTCGACGATCCAACGCTCATGGAACTGCGTCGTGTAGGTGCGGGCCAACGCCCCGTACTGGGCTCGGCCTTTGATCTTGGCGCGATAGAGCTTGCCCGAGAAGGCGGCCAGCGGTCCGAGGCCGAAGACCAGGGCAAGGACCACCAGCGAAGCGAGCGACCTGTCGAACGAGGTCAATGCCGTGCCCAGGAATACAATCTGGCTTGCCCACGTGCCGGCAATGCTGGCTCCCGCGGCGAGGAGAATTACCGCGAACCCGTGGCATGGAATCGTGAGCGGTTCGAGCCCGCAGCACAGATCGGGGTTGGTGGGAATCAGCCGCATCTCCAGCCTCGAGAACCGCCAAAGGAGCTGCGACCAGACCATCCACCTCCAAAGAGAGCGGAGAAGGAGGAAATTGAAGACGGGTAGGCCAATGACGCAATACCAGAGAGCCGCTGCGGAGATCGGGTAGTGCACAGTCTCTGGAAGCCGTATCGGGATGGGCGCCGCTTTCCATAGGGTGAGCTGCCCGAAGAGCAACCCGATCAAGAGGAATAGCAATTCGCCGCCCGCAGAATTCCACAGGCGCTCGGTCCTCCGCACCAGCGCCTCGAGCATCCTGGGCTCACTGCCCTCTTCCATTCTCGCCCGGGAGAAGCGTTCGATCGCACCACTGCAGAGCACGTGCAGCAGCCCGTCCGCTTTGAGGAGGAGCGGGATCGCGATGAGCAGTCGCGCGTGCACTGCAAAATCAGCCACAAGCCGCCCGGCATCTCGTGAGATCGCTGCGAGCAGGAGCAGTGGAAGCCAGGTGAAGGCGAGCAACGCGAGCGCAGGTCGCGCGACATCGAGCCCGTCGCCGTGAATGAGCCCCGTGACCTTCAGAAGCGAGAAGAAAGGCCCGCCTCGGGCGAGCGTGAGGGCGGCTTCTTTCGGGGGGGCGGTCCAATGGCCCGGAGAGCCTCCATCACCAACGCTCTTCACGTGGATGGCTCCCCTCCTCCCCCCTTCGTGTCGGCGATGCAGCTCGCCGATACCCGAGAGAACTGGGCAGCACGCGAGGTGCCGTCAATACCCGGGTGAGTCGGCATGAGCCCCAGAGCTCGGTGCGGGCAATGCGCGGTCGCTGCAAGTGGCCGATATCTCGCAGGGTGCTCGTCTACGGTCGAATCTGGGATCCGGTCAGCCCGAGCGGAGGCCGACCCCTCGCCAAGCACGGGAGAGGCCGGAGTCGAGGGCCCCTCGACCCCGCGCCCGCGATGAAGCTCGGGCGCTCCGCCC
>JACRCT010000485.1 GCA_016218885.1 Deltaproteobacteria bacterium
ACGGTGAAGGTCGCTTCGCCCGCGCGGAACGAGAACACTCGGACGGCACCCGGGCTCAGGCCCAAGATTCGGCCCCCGAGGTCGACGCCCTCGCCCTGGAAGCGCCCCCACTTCTGGAACGGGGTGCGCGTTGCTTGGCCGCGGAAAAGCTTCTTGCTGAAGGCCTCCTCCTGCGCCCGCGTCGCCGCCGCGGGATCGAGCTCCGGCGCGGCGACGATCACCATCGCGAAGCTCGCCCCCGGGCTCTCCACCGACACCAGGTGATCTGGGTCGAAGTCAGAGTCCTCACGGTCGATCTTCCAGTTGCCGGGGTAGTCGAACCGGAACCCGGGACGCTCGAAGCGCTTGGGGTGCGCCACGTCGGCCTGGCGCTCGTCCTCGAACATCCCCGCGAAGAAGCTGCGCGCGGCGGGCACCGAGAGCACGCCGCCAAGGAACCCGAGCCCGCCGCCGACCACCAGCGAGCCGAGACAGAGGAGGAGTGCCGTTCGGCGGGTCACCATGCGCTGGGCTGAATCGGAGCTCGTATCCATCACGGCAAGAGAGCACCTACGGCTGCCGGCCACAACGACGACGAGGGGAGCCTCGCAGCAAGCTGGCCGGGCGCACGCTCACTTGTTCTGAGTGACGCCCCCCATGGACGAGCAGGTCGCCTCGAGCTTGGCGGCGTCGGAGCAGCCCGCGTAGGTGTAGACGATCATCTCCGGGTCCTTGCCCAGCTCGTGGACGCAGCGGTTGAGCACGCCCGAGAGCGAGCAGCCGTTCGCCAGCCAGGTCCGGCCCTCGGTCGATTCGCAGCTCGCTTTCGTGTTCGCGAGGGTGGCCGGTTGGCCCCACGTCGGCCCGGTGAGCTCCTCGCACGTGTCGCAGGTGATGGAGTCGTTCTTGGCGATGTGGCAGGCGCCGCGGATGGTCCAGGTCTTGGGGTCCTCGGGATCGTCGGTGGTGGTGCCGCCGCAGCCGCCCAGGGCGGCGAGGGCGAGAAGACCGGCGATGAGGGCCGAAGTCGGCGGAGGCATGGTGCGGGGCATGGAGGGCTCCTGGGACACGGTGGCTCGAGTCTCTCGTGCGCTGCGCAACGAGGCGCCCTGAGCTTAGCGGAGATCGGGATCCAGAGCCTGGAGGCGATCGTCGCGCGAAGGAGACTCCGACCTGGCCATGAGGAGCAGGGGCTCGAGCATCGTGCCCCCGATCAGCCCCCACCACGCCCCCTAATGTCCTCCACCAGGAGGCGAATTCGCGCCAGCGGTGTTGTTCCCCCAGCAGACGATGGAGTCGTCGGCCCGAAGGCCACAGGTGCGGCCGATGCCTGCGGCGATCGTCTCGAAGGAATCCGGAGGTGGAGAGGCTTGTCCCTCGTCATCTTCACCCCAGCACGTGAAGGAGTCGTCCGAAGCCTGGGCGCAGGCATGGCCGGCGCCGGACGAGATGGCCTGGAAGGAACCGGTGGGAACCGGAGTCGGCCAGGGGTTGGTCCCCCAGCAGGTGAGGGAGTCGTCGCTGCGGATGCCGCACGCGAACCCGGAGCCGGCCGAGCTCGAAATCGCCTTGAACGAGGCCGTTGGAACGGCGCTGGGAGCGAAGACGCCCCAACACACGACCTTGTCGTCATTCTTGATGCCGCATGGGAAGGCGTAGCCCACCGAGATGGCCTTGAATTGTCCCGTCGGTGCCGCAGGACCGATCCAGCAATGAACCGAATCGTCGGGCCGAATGCCACAAGCGCCGCCCCCGCCAACGGAGATGGCTTTGAATGTGCCGGTGGGAGAGACCGCGTCGGCGCCCCAGCAGACGACGGAGTCGTCCTGCTTGATTCCGCACCCGATGTGATACCCCGCGCTGATGGCTTTGAAGGCGACCGCGGGTGGCGAGGCCTCGCCATCTCGATTCGAGCCCCAGCAGATTGCGGTGCCTTCTCGAGAGAGGCCGCAGGTCCACCAGTACCCCCCGACGGCGAGCGCCTCGTAGTAGACGCAGCGGGAGCTGTCGACGCAGACGCCCCCGGGGCAGGTCGCGGTCTCGCCGCTCCAGTCGAGGCAGCCGCGCGAATCGGCAACGCAGGTGCTCAAGGTGCCGGAAGCGCAGCTCGTGTCTTCTTCGCTGCTGCAGCTGTTGGTGCACAAGCCACACGAAGCCGCGTTGGCGCAGAAGCCACTTGGGCACGGGGTCGAGCTCCAGACCCTGCAGTCCGGAGCGAGCGTCTCGCAACTGCGAAGCTGTCCCGCGACGCATTCGCTCTCTCCCGCCTGGCAAGGGTTGGCGCAGCCCTGACAAGAGGTAGCGCTCGCACAGAAGCCCGTCGGACAGGCCTCTTCAGCGCCCCAGAACGCGCAGCCGCTTGCGTCCGCCTCGCACTTGCGCAGCCGACCCGCCCTGCATTCCTTTGCCCCGAGCCTGCAGCTACTCGGGCAAGTCGAGCCATCCGGAGACGCGTCGGCCGAAGTGGCATCCGGCTCCGTTGCGGGCGCTGACGCATCGGCGATGGCGATCGCGCCGTCGAGCCCTGGCTGCGCAGCATCGCGAGCGCCATCCACCGGGGCACCTGCATCCTCAGCTGCCAGCCCGGAGTCGAGCTGCGGTGGGTCCGACGAGCAGGCGGTGCTCCAGAGAGCGAAGCCCAGGGTTGCGATCAAACGTGTGCGCTTCATCGATCTCTCCGAACACCTGGCCGTTTTCCAAGGCGGCAGAAGGAGAAGGAAGTCATGGGAGTGAGTCAAGAGCGGAGTAGTGGCCGGGGGGAAGGCGCCCGCGCCGCATCCACCTCGTCCATCGCCGTCTTGAGCGCCCCCCGGCGGCCGGTGAGCACCTCGCACGTGCGCAGGTGATGGAGTCGTTCTTGGCGATGTGGCAGGCCCCGAGGATGGTCTAGGTCTTGGGACCCTCGGCATCGCTGGTGCTGGCGCCGCCGCTCCCGCACAAGGCAGCGCGGGCGAGAAGGCCGGCCGCCACGCCCAGCAAAGAGGACATCCTCAGAAGCTGGGGGTGATTCCGAGCCGGTCCTATCGGACGACGGCTCGCTTAGCCCGGATTTGCGGCCTTGGCCTTGACGCTGACCATCACCTCTCTGAGCCGTTCCCGATTCGCGCGGATGAACCGGAGCGTCCGTGTCTGGCGCGGATCGACGCGACCGAACGGCGTGAAGACCGCCCAGTCGCTCAACAGCTCCAGCGGGTGCAGCCCGCGCGCGCCCTGCTGAAGCCGCGCGATGTAGAAGGGGGCGTTCGTCAAGGTGGCGTCGACCGAGTCGCCCTGGAATCCGTGGACCTCGAACCACAGGTGTTCCCGATCGGTCTCGCCGCCGCCGTCCATGCGATACCCGAGCTTCACGAGGACGCCAGGCTCGAACTCCGCGAGCTCCTCCGACACCTGGCGCAGCACCGACAGCATCTTCTGCGCGCGCGCCGCCATCAGCTCGGTGGCCCCGTTGGAGAAGAAGATCAGCCCCCCGTCAGAGAGGGGCTCGCGCAGGAACCGTGACGGTTCTGGCCGGCCACCCTTACCGAAGAGTCGAGACAGAAGGCCCGCGAGCCCGGCTCGCAGACGACCACATGGCCCTCGACATGCTCGTCGCCGAGGTCGGCGCGATATTTGGGATAGGCGTCGGGAGGTGCCGCGGCGAGGAATGCCCGCGCGGAGACGGCCCTCACCTGGGCCGAGCTCGCGAGCTGGAACGGGGCGCCGTCCGGCACCAGGCTGCCCTCGACGATGGCGAAGGCGAGTGCGCGCACCGCCTCGTGGCCGCGGCCCGTGACGTCCACCCCGGGGTCGAGCACGTCGAAGTCGCTGAAGCCGATCTCCGACAGGCCGTGGCTGTGAACCCAGTAGCTGCGCCGCTCTCCCGAGGGATGGGGCGGATCGGCCGGGTCGTAGAGCAGGTGCAGAGTGAGGATGCCATCGATGTCCAGCTCGGCGTCGTGCGAGAGCTCCTCCTCCAGCCCACCGCGCGACCAGAACGCCTGGGCGGTGTGGTCGACCGCGGCCACCCCCTCGTCGCCGATCGTCGCGTCCAGGAAGCGCAGCAGGTCCTTGCGATCGGCGTGAACGTTCCCCGTCCGCGCCTCGGCCAGCAGACCGATGGCGTAGCGGCAGCTCTTCAACGCCGCCTTCTCCTCGTCGAGCAGCCGTGGGTCCCAGTCCACCAGGTTGGCCGGCGGCAGGGGCAGATCCGGCGCGACCCGCAGCGTCGCCCGGCCCCAGCTCGGGTGCTCGAGGTTGGCCTTCCAGCCGCCGCCGTCCGGGAAGCGCTCGACGGCGCCCAGCCGCACTCCACGGCGCTCGAGGTGTGGAAAGTCCTCCGGGCGGGCGACCCAGCGACCACGGAACAGTGCAGACCCGGCCAGCGGCGTGGCCGAGCTCTTCTTCCACCAGGACATGGGCTTCCTCCAGGCCAAGAGTACACGTGAGACGATCGAGCAAGCGACCGCCCATCTCACCGCGCCACCGCCGCGGCGACGATGCCCTCGGCCCGCACTCGCACACCCGTCGAACAGGACCGAAGCGGATCGCGGCTTCAAGGCTTCTTCGCACCTGACCTACAGCACATCGCTCGGTTAAGCGGCTGAGTCCACGCGCGCACAGCTTCGCGGGCGCCGGACCCTGGTGGGCGTCGGGCTACCACCCAGCTGCCTGGTCGGATCCAATACGAACTCGCGGCCGACGCGTCAGCCCCCGGCCTGCTCCCGCCTCTCGTCCCGCGCCGCCTCGAACTCGTCCAGCGCCGCCTTGAGCGCCCCCGGCGGCAGCTTCAGCTGCGCGCTCAGCTGCCCCAGCAGGCGCCGCTCCTGCGTCCCCAGCCCGCCGTCGACGCACGCCGCGGCGGCGAGCCCGCGCAGCACCCGCCGGGCTTCCCTCTCGCCGCGCGGACGCGAAGAGAGCTGCCCCTCCATCGGCGCCTCGAGCATCGCCATCGCGCGCTCAGGAGGCACTCCCCATCGCTCGGCGCAGCGCAGCAGCAAGGCGCGCTCGCTCTCGCGCACCGGGCCGTCGACGCGCACCATCGCCGCCACCGCCGCCAGCAGCCGCAGCGACTCATGGGGATTGGCCGCCTCGCCGATGAGCGCCGCCACCGAGTCGGCCTGCTCCTTCTGCGCGTGGCGGGTCTCGTAGAAGTCGTCGAGCGGGACGAGGTTCACGAACGACCAGTCATTGGGCAGCAAGGCCCCGCACCAGGCGCACTCCACCGCGTCCAGCTCCTTCTGGAAGCCGGCGCAGTGGTGGCAGCGGTCGGTGGCCAGGCCTGTCTCCTCGCGGGTCCTGACCCCTGCGGCGCGCTCCAGCGTGAGCATGCTCTTGCGCGGCAGCTCCCAGCGCTCGGTGGCGGTACACCAATAGAGGATGAAGTGCGCCCGCTCGCGGTCGGGCTCGCAGTCCACCAGCGCGAGCCGCACCTCCCCCAGGTCGATGCGCTCGAAGCCACGCGGCATCTCGGTCGCGCACTGGGCCAGAGTCTCGAACGCCGCAGGAGTGCACAGGCGAGCGAAGCGCTCCGGTGTCCCGGAGACATGGGTCTCGACCCACTTCCAGAAGACCAGGCTCGCCCGGTCCTCGAGGACTGGGCGGTTGACGAGCGGGTCGCGCGCGCGCAGCGCAGCCCAGCCGGGAATGACCTGGCGAGTGCTGCAGAAGAAGTCGTCGCCGCGGCTGATCTTTGCCAGCACCCAGTCGTGGGCGCCGGAGTTGAGGATGGCCTGGCAGTACTGGCAGCTCGCCACCGCCGAGCGCTCGACGGGCGCGCCGCAGGACGGGCACTTGCCCTCGGCCAGCCGCCCCGCGCACCGGCCCGGCTCGAGGCGGCGCTCGAAGGACCACACCTCCTTGACGCGGCTCAACGGCTTCTGGGCCGCCAGCAGCTGGGCCTGTTCCCGGTCCACCTTGGGGCCCACCTCGGCCCGCCGGACCTCTGCGTAGAAGACCACGTGCAACGTGTCGTAGGCCGCGTCGCACTCCGCGGCGACCACCTCCGCTCCGTCCACGAGCGCCCCGACCTCCACGCTGCGGCGACCCTGTCGCTCCCGCAGCGCCAGCTCCACGAGCTCTCGCCGGAGCAAGCCGTCGGACATGAGCCGCGCCGCGCTCTGCACCGCCTCCTGCGCGCGCGCCGTCCTCACCTCGAGAAAGGTTCGCCTCGCATGGGTCAGGAAGACGTCCGGGTCGAATTGCGGATCCCGCGACTCGAGGGCGCGCATGGCCTGGAGCCGCTCCTCCGGATGCTGGCGGCACGGGTCCTTGCGGGCGTAGTCATACGCCTTGATCTCTGCGGCCCTCGAACGCACGGCCCCCAGGACGTAGGCGCCCACGCCAAAGCCGAGGACCACCAGGGCCAGCACCAGGATGCGGTGGTTGGTGTCGTCGAGCTCCTCTACTTGCCTCGATGCCGGCGGCTGCCAGTCCTGGAGGCCGGCGGCGGCGCCGGCGAGGGCGGGGGCGGAGAGCAGGGCCCACAGGGCGAGCAGCACGAGGCGGCGTGACATGGCTGCGGAGTATAGGCGCGGGTTTGCTGCCGAGCGTTGGGGATGACCGCCGCGTCGCACGTGCAGAACGGTTCTGGCGTGGATCGCGCTGGGCAGACGCTGCCCTATCGAACGAGCGAAGCGACTAGTCGGTCGAAGAGGGAGGCGATGATCGCTACGGGCCCCTGCAGGATCCCGCCATCCAGTTTCCCGTAGACCAAGATGCCCAGGAGCAGGAACGGACCAACCTGTGCGAAGCGCTCCCAGCTGTCACGAAGGCTATACGGCATCAACCCATCGACCACCCGGCTTCCATCAAGCGGCGGGAGAGGAAGCATGTTGAAGAGCGCGAGCGACACGTTGATCAAGAGCAGGTAGCGAAGAAGGATGAATACGCCCCCCTTGGCTCCATAGAGGGTTTCTGGCATCCAGCGATGCATCAAGGCAAAGACCAGCGAGCTCAGCATCGCCATCACAAGGTTCGAGAAGGGCCCCGCCGCGGCCGTAATGATGCCCCCGGTGCTCATCGAGACGGCTCGCGAAAACCTCGTTGGATCGACCGGGACTGGCTTCGCCCAGCCAAATGGCACGCCGATGAGCGGCAACAGAATCGTCCCAATAGGATCGATATGCACCAAGGGGTTGAGCGTCATACGACCCATGCGTTCGGCCGTGTCGTCGCCCAGCTTGTAGGCGCTCCAGGCGTGGGCGAACTCATGCACGGTGAGCGACAGCAGCATGGGCACGAGTAGCAGCACACGCATCAGGAGTTCGTTGGGGTCGGAGAACATGGACGCCTCGAGAGGGGCCGCTTCCTTTACCAACCGCCCCCCACCCGGTCAACGCGCAGCCCTAGGCTCGCGCCCGCTCCCCTGCCCGGCCTCCGGGAACGCTCCGCGCCGGTTGAGATCCCCGGTGCCGCGTGATACGGCCAGCCCCTCGTCCGATTGCTTCACCCACCAGTGATCGAGGAGACGCCATGGAAGACTCCAAGCAGCCCGACTTCAAAGAGCAGTTCTACCTGGACTGCGGCTTCGCGACCCGGGCCCTGCACGCCGGCGAGCACGTCGGCCAGCCGCACACCCAGGCGCACGCCAACCCCATCTTCCAGACCTCGACCTTCGTCTTCAAGAACGCCCAGGAGGGCGCGGACATCTTCTCGGGGGCGCAGCCTGGCTACGTGTACACGCGCCTGGGCAACCCGACGGTCAAGGCGCTCGAGGGCAAGCTCAACGCCCTCGAGGGGGCGAACATCAAGCTCGCCGACCCCAACAAGCGCGTGGCCTCGCTGGCCTTCGCCTCGGGCATGGCGGGCATCTCCTCCACCCTGATGGCCTGCTGCTCCGCCGGCGACACCATCCTCCTGGGCGACGTGGTCTACGGCGCCACCGAGCACCTGTGCTCCAACGTGCTCAACCGCATGGGCATCAAGACCGTCGAGGTCGACTTCGCAAACCTCGAGAAGGTCGAGGCCGCGCTCAAGGCCAACCCCCAGACCAAGGCGGTGCTCTTCGAGACCCCGGTCAACCCGACGATGAAGCTCGCCGACATCGCCGCGATCGCCAAGCTCTCGCACCAGCTCGCGCCGGAGGCGAAGGTCATCGTCGACAACACCTTTGCCACCCCCTACCTGCAGCGGCCGCTGGAGCTGGGCGCCGACGTGGTGCTGCACTCCCTCACCAAGTACCTGTGCGGCCACGGCACGGTGGTGGGCGGCATCGTCACCACCACCAACGACAAGGTGAAGGACGAGCTCTACAAGGTCATCAAGGACGTCGGCGCCAACCCCGGGCCGTTCGACGCCTGGCTGGTGAACCAGGGCCTCAAGACCCTGCCGCTGCGCATGGACAAGCACTGCACCAACGCCCTGGCCATCGCCCGGCACCTCGAGAAGCACCCCAAGGTCGCCAAGGTCTTCTACCCGGGTCTGGAGAGCCACCCGCAGCACGCCCTCGCCAAGAAGCAGATGAAGGACTTCGGCGGGATGATCTCCATCGAGCTCAAGGGCGGCCTGGAGGCCGGCCGCACGCTCATGGACAACATCCGCATCTTCACCCTGGCCGTCTCGCTGGGCTGCGTCGACTCGCTCATCCAGCACCCGGCGTCGATGACCCACGCCTGCGTGCCCAAGGAGAAGCGCGAGAAGGCCGGCCTCACCGACGGCCTGGTGCGCCTGTCGGTCGGCATCGAGGACGTCGAGGATCTCATCAAGGCGCTCGACGACGCGCTGGCCAAGGTCTAGAGACCTGCCTGTCCCCGTCCCTTCCCGCCGCCCCGGCGGGAAGGGACGCGCCAGGCGCCAATTGAGAGGGGGGACGAAGCTCCCATGCTCGATGGTCTGTGGCTTCTGGCGGGCGGTGCCCTGCTCTACTTCGGAGCCGAGTGGCTCGTCAGCGGCGCCTCGGGTCTGGCGCTCTCCCTTCGCATCCCGCAGCTCATCATCGGCCTGACCGTCGTCGCCTATGGCACCTCGGCGCCGGAGGTGATCGTGGGCATCCGCGCCGCGCTCGGCGGGCAGGGCGACATCGCCCTGGGCAACGTGGTGGGCTCCAACATCGCCAACCTGGGGCTCATCTTGGGCGTCGCGGTGCTGGTGCGGCCGGCGCAGGTCTCGGGGGCGCTCAAGGCGCGCGAGCTGCCGATGCTGCTGCTCACCGCGCTCCTCGTGCCGCTGCTGCTGATCGACGGGCGAGTCGGGCGACCCGAGGCTGGGGGGCTGGTACTCCTGGCGCTCGGCTACTCAATCTGGATGGTGCGCTCGGTCCGCAACGGCGGGACCCTCGAAGCCGCCGCGACTGACGCGCAGCAGGCCCAGGAAGCCGCCCAGGTCGCCGGAGCTCCCACCGCGCGCTCCAGGGTCCGGCAGGCCGTCGTCGCTCTGGTCGGCCTCGGCGTGCTCCTGCTCGGCGGAGATCTCTTCGTCGACGCGGCCACCAACCTCGCCCGCGCCTGGGGCATGAGCGAGCGCGTGGTGGGGTTGACCATCGTGGCGATCGGCACCTCTCTGCCCGAGCTGGCCACCAGCGTCATCGCAGCCATCCGCGGGCACTCCGACCTCGCGGTGGGCAACGTCGTCGGCTCCAACATCTTCAACGTGCTCTTGTGCTTGGGCACCTCGGCCCTGACCTCGCCCATCGTCGCCCCGCTGTCCAAAGTCGGGGTGGACGTCGCGGTCCTGTGCGGCATCACCGTGCTCGGGCTGGTCTTCCTGCGCACCGCGCGCCGCATGTCGCGTCCGGAGGGAGGCGTCCTGCTCCTGTGCTACGCAGGCTTCCTGAGCTATCTGGTCGTGGCCGGCGCCCAGGGATAGGGCTAGGCGACCGTCCTCGAGCGCCCTGATCCACTCCGTCGCAGGTCGGCCTCGCTCTGAGCGATCGGCGCAGAGCGAGTGCGGGAACGAGTGCCCGTCAAGCCATCCGGCGCCTCGTCGCGCCTACCCTTCATGCTATGACCACCCCATGAGATCTGCGCTCGTCTGTCTCGCTCTTGGATGCTCCCTGGCTGCCTGCTCCGAGCCGAGCAGCCTTCCCGATGCCGCGACCCCGTCGAAGGCCGACACTGGCACCAGCCTCACGCCCGACACTGGCCACGGCGGCGTTGACGACGCCAGCACCCCGCTCAAGGCCGACGCCAGCACCCCCGACGAGCGCGACGCGGGCGCCACCCCCAACACCGATGCCGGCAAGCTCCCCCCGGCGGTCGTGGACACTGGACGAGTCCTCATGGACGAGTGCCTCCAGCTCCGCGCGAGCTGCGAGGGCTCGCAGGACCCCGATTGCGGCAAGTGCGACTATCGGTATGCCTACGACGCGAACCAGTGCTCGGAGGCGAAGCCGTGCGACAACCTGCTGCTGTGGTTCGCGGCCTTCTCCTGCGACTCGCCCCCGCTCGACACCCTCGCCGCGGACAACACCAACCTCGTCTTCGCCTGCGTGCAGCCGCTCACGCCCGGCGAGATCCTGCCGACCTCCCTGGGCGCACCCCAGCGAGACGATGCAGTGATCCGCCGGCTCTTCGACCAGGTGAAGGGCAAGATCTGGAACGGCAAGAACCTCCTGATGGTCGGCTGCAGCGCGGGCGCGTCGCGCTACCCGGTCGTCTCGGGCAGGTACGCGGCCGACGAGGTCTGGGTGGGCACCGAGAAGACCGCGGTGTGCATGAGCGACGGGGTCGTCAGCATCAGCTACCAGGACAAGTTCGTGGGAGAGGACCTCGCCGCCCAGAGCTGCCGGCCCCGCCACACCCGGATGATCGAGTCCTACACCGCCACCACGGCACGGCCCGGCCACGGGTGCAGCGGGAGCCCGGGAGGCCAGTGCGCCTGCGACCCCGACCACACCCACCTGATCTACGCCGGCGACTGCGCCAGCACCGGCGGCGACTGCGCGAGCTTCGACTCCATCATCGAGGAGACCGGCTCGGGCTTCGCCTTCGCGAACGGGGTCAGCGCCAGCGCCTTCGCGGCCAAGTCATGGAGGCTCTTCTCCGAGGGCCGGGATTTCCAGGACACCAACCTGCGCTGCGCCAACGACATCGTTCCCGAGGGACCCTTCAAGGCGCTGTGCGCGCTCATCGACGCCGACCCGGACCGCACCTGCGAGTTCGTCAGCAAGCCCGACCAGAAGCACTGCGCCTATTTCAACACCAACGTCCAGACCGCCTGCATCGACTGGTTCAAAAGCCTATAGGCTGCCGCTCACCGCGGTCGGCTCTTCTCGATGATGCGCTCGGGGAGACCGGAGATCCTGGGCCATGTTCAGGATGGCATCCACTTCCGGAGTTCCGGCCTCGTCGGCGGCTGCATGTTCACGAGCCACAACGTCCGGCGAGCCCATCACCACGTGAGGTACTCGCCCACCCGCTGGTCCCGCGCGGCGGCCTCGAACCACTGCCAGTTGACGTACTGCGCCTGCACCTCGGTGATTCCCACGTGCATGTGCATGTCATGGTGGTACAGCGGCCGCTGATCCGGCGGGTCGCCCCCTTCCGGAGCCGGCGCGGATGGGCCGAGCCTCGACCGGGCCCACTGCGTAATGGCCTTGGCCACCTCGTCGTCCATCTGGATCATCACCCGGTAGTTGAAGGCCTCGTGCAGGCGCCGCCAGAGCCAGTACGAGCGGCGCGGGTCGAAGGCGTCCGGGTTGAGCGTGTTGCCAAGCCAGATCGAGGTAAAGGCCAGGCCACCGGTGTTGAATGCCCCCTGGGTCAGATTGGTGGGCCCGCACGTGAAGTAGCCGAGGTCGATGTCATTTCGCCCATGGAAGCCTGACGGGTGGCCAGGGCAGGCGATCATCGACGCGTCGAGGATGGCCGCGCGCGGGTCCGTTCTGGGGGCGCCCGGGCAGTAGATCGCCAACTCTGTCAGGACGTAGGCCACGATGTTCCAAGCGTTGACCGGCAGGCTCGGGCACCTGCCGACGAAGTGCCAGCCGGCGCCCGAGGCCGGGAAGTCCTGGAAGCCGGGCCAGTCCACGGTCTCGAAAGCCAGAGGCGCCAGCTCCGCCGGAAGAGGCGAGGGCGGGGTCACGTACGCCGGCGCCGCCGTGCAGCCGAAGACGGGGCTGGCGTCCGGGTAGGTCTCGGCGTCGGGCGGAGTTCCTCCGTCGACCCCTTCGCATCCCGTGTCCGCCAGGCCGGCACCCGAGTCTTCGGTGTCGGCGTCCAGTCTCAGGCCAGCGTCGCGCCGACGACGACCGGTGTCCAAAGGCTCGCTCTCTTCGGCATCCGGCGGCTCGAGCTCGGCGTCGCCGGCCATGAGACCGATGTCGGTGCGAGCAGGGCCGACGTCGGGGTGGGAAGGAAGGCCGATGGCAGCGTCGGAGGTTCCGCCATCTTCGGCTGGCTCGCACGCCGGCACGAGCGCAGCCGCCAGAGCGAGCATCCAGAGCGTGGAACGCGCTTTCATGGAGCCAGTCCTCCCGAACGCCTTCCCTCGCGCGCTCAACATGCCTGACTGCATCCATCGCCTTCAGAGGAAGGGGCGCGACCGGTCAGCCGCGGCGCCGGCGGATCAGCATCATGGCCAGCGGCGCCAGAGCGAACAGAGCCACGCCGGAAGAGGAGGCACTGCACCCGCAGCTGCCGTCCGGAGCCGTGCCGGGCTTGCTGCCAGGCTTGCTGCCCGAATCGATCGCCGAGCCGGCGTCCGCCTCGGGGTCCTCCAGGACGGGCGGCTTTCCGGCGTCGGGAGAGCCCGTCTCTTGAGGCAGGCAATAGGAGCCCCCGACCAGCCCGGTGCAAACCTCGCCCTCGGGACAGGTCTCGATCTCCGCCCCCGAGCAGCGCTCGCGGCAGACGCCGTCGACGCAGCGCTCGCCCTGGCCGCTGCAGGCCTCGCCGGTCTTCCACACGGTGCAGCCGGTTCCGGCGACCTCGCACTTCATCGGGGTGCCCGAGGTGTCGCACTTGACCGCCCCCGCCTCGCAAGCGTTCTGGCAGGGCGGGATGCAGAGCCCGTCCCTGCAGGCGTCACCCGAGACGCAGCCGCCCACGGTGACCCATCCGTTGCATCCGGAGGCCTGGGGATGGCACTCGAGCAGGCAGTCGGCGCCGCACTGCCTCTCGCCCACGGTGCAGTGCACCGGGCAGTCGAGACAAGCGCCATGGCTGCAGAACTGCTCGGGCAGGCAGCGCCCGCTGGTCGTCCAGGCCTCGCAGCCGTGCTCGTCCTGGACGCAGGTCTCCACCGTGGTGCCATTGCAGCGGGCCGCGTCGACGGTGCAGGAGGTGCCGCAGGCGCCGCATACGCCGCCCGAGCAGAAGTCCTTGCAGGGAGGGCTGGCGACCCAGCTGGTGCAGCCCCGCGAGTCGGCCGCGCAGGTCTGGGGAGTCACGTCGTTGCAGCGCCTCTCGCCGGGCTTGCACGTCTGGATGCAGCTCTGGCAGGACCCGCCCTGGCAAGTCGAGCCCTCGGGGCAGGCGCCTGCGGCGACCCATCCGTTGCAGCCGGAGGCCTGCGGCTGGCACTCGAGCAGGCTGTTGGCGCTGCACTGCTTCTCGCCCACCGTGCATTGCACCGGGCAGCTCTGGCAGGTGCCGCCGCTGCAGAGCTGCCCGGGCAGACAGGGCGCGCCGGCCGACCAGATCGTGCAGCCCTGCTCGTCGCGCACGCACTTCTCCACCGGGTTTCCGTTGCAGCGCGTCGCGTTGACGGTGCAGGAGGTG
>JACRCT010000521.1 GCA_016218885.1 Deltaproteobacteria bacterium
GCCGCGGCGCGCTCGGCCTCGGTGAGCTCCACCGGCTTCTTGGCGCCGGCCGGCTCGCGGGCCTTCTTGAGCTGGGCCTCCTGCAGCTCCTCGAGCTTGAGCAGCACCTTGCCCAGGTCCTTGCGCACGACGTCCTCGCTGACCCCGATCTCGGAGGCGCACGCCTTGACGTAGGCCGCCCGCTGGCGCGCCGAGTACATGTCGAGGGTGTCGACGTGGAAGGCGCCGGGCGCCCCGTTTCCGGTCTGGCGCGAGCAGAGGAGGTTCACCCGCAACTGCTCGAAGGAGAGGTTCTTCTCCAGGCCCCGCACCCGGTAGCGCCTCTCCCCGAGCACGATCACGACCTCCTCCTCGCTCACCTCCGTCGCCGCCGACGCCTCCGGAGACGAGGCGGTTGAGGGGATCGACGGCGACGCGGGCGCCGGCTTCGACGCCGGAGCGGTGGCGCTCGGGGCCAGCGCGAGCGGCCGGGGCCTCGCCGGGGCCGGAGTCCGCTCCTTCCCCCCTTCAGAAGCCCCCTGCAGGGCCGGCGCCGCCGAGGACTCCGCGGCAGAGATCGCCGGCCTCACCGCGTCGGCCGGCACCTTCGCCGGTTCCGAGGCGCTGCTCCTCCCTTCGCTCCCACTCCCGCCGCTCTCGAGCGCCCGCGCCAGCGCCGCCTCGATGGTCGCGGCCTCTCCATTCCCTTCCTTAGCCGCCTTGACGACAGCCGTCGCCGCGGGCGCCTTGGGCGGCGTCACCGCCGGCCGCTCTTCGCAGAGCCCTGCCGCCTCAGGCTGGAGCGGCGGCAGCTCCTGGGCGGCTAAAGAAGGAAGCTCCTTCCCCTGCCCCTTGCCCATCCACTGCGCGTGCTTCAGCGCGAGCCCCAGGGACCTCTCCGGCGGCGTCACCTTCTGCGCGTACTCGTTGGCGTCCATCCCTCCAGGGAAGAGCACGCGGTGGCTCTCGAAGCCCTCGGCCATGAGTCGGTCCCCGAGCCGCTCGGCCGCCGTGTCGCCGGCCTCGTCCCGGTCGTAGGCGATGAGCACCCGCTTCGTCCCGTGCCGCCGGAAGGCCTCGAGGTGGTGCTCGGTGAAGCCGCTCACCCCGTAGCTCGTGGTCACGTTGCGGAAGCCCGCGCTCCAGAAGGTCAGGGCGTCGATCAGCGCCTCGCACAGGATCACCGTCTCCTGGCCCGCGAGCCCTGCGACGTTCCAGACGCCCCGGTGCGGACCCGGCAGGTACAGGTGCAGCGGCGTCCCAGCGCGCAGGTTCGCGCCGATCTTCCTCCCGTACATCCCGACGACGCTCCCCGCTTCGTCGAGCACCGGGATCACCACCGAGCCGTTGAAGTGCTCGTGCCCGCTCTCCCGCAACACGCCCAGCTTCACGAGCTGGCCCCGCATCTTCTCCCCGGCCCGGCGGCTCTTCTCCGGCAGCCGGTAGCCCAGCGTCCGGTTGGCGAAGCCCAGCTTGAAGTGCTCGACCAGCTCCCGGGACCCCACCCCGCGGCCGTCCAGGTACGAGAGCGCCTCCGGGCTCTGCAGGAGCTGCTCGTGGTAGTACGCGACCACCCGTTGCAGGGCCTCCTGGTCGCCCGCGTCCTCGGTCACCGGCGAGGCCAGCTTCCTCGCCGTCGCGTGCTTCGGCGGCGGCTGCTGGGTCGGGGCCGATGGCGTCGCCGCCGGAGCCGGGCTCGCCTCGGAGATCGCCGCCCCTGGCATCCCCGCTCGGAGCAGCTCGACCGCGTGCCGGAAGGAGACGCCCTCCGCCCGCATCACCCAGTCGATCACCGTCCCGCCCGCCTGGCAGGCGCCCAGGCAGTGCCAGAGGTTCTTGCCCGGCGTGATCACCAGCGAGGGCGTCTTGTCCTCGTGGAAGGGACAGCAGCCCAGCAAGTCCGCGCCGTGCTTCTTGAGCGCCACTCCCCTCGCCTGCGCCAGCCGCTCCAGCGGCACCTCCCGCTTCAGCCGCTCCACCTCGTCCGCCGGGATGCGCGCCATTCGGGGGTCCTCCGAAAACCTGTCAAGGGGGGATGCGGCTGTTCAAACGGTTCACGACATATACGCTTTCATGTATATTGCCGTCAACCGGCCTCGGGGGCCGCCCGTACGATGCCGGGCATGATCGGGCGGAAGAGAAAGAAGCGAGCGCAGGTGAGCGAGAGACGATCAGAGATCCAGGCCCTGGCCTTCGGGGACCGGCTGGCGCAGCTGCGGAAGTTCCGTGGCCTGACCCAGACCCAGCTCGGGGAGAAGCTCGGCTTCTCCCAGCGGATGATGGCCCACTACGAGCGCGAGCAGGCCGATCCGCCCGCGCACCTGCTCCCCCGCTTCGCCGAGGCCCTCGGCGTCAGCGTCGACGAGCTACTCGGACGCAGCGACGTCAAGGAGCCTCAGGTGAAGGGACACCCGCGCCTCTGGGCCAAGCTGCGCGCCGTCGAGAGCCTCCCCGGGCCGGACCGCCGGGCCGTGGTCCGCTTCATCGACAGCATCCTGGCCCGGCAGAAGCTGCAGCAGCAGGGTGGGTGATGCGCAGGACGACGTCCCGCGGCACCCGCAACCGGCTTGCCATGACGCACGCTTTGACGCGGTCGCCGACTTTTCGGTAGGGACAACAGGGTTGCGACAGTCATTTAGAATTAGGCTCTTCTTCCAGTGCTTGCTCTAGATCCTCCGCTAGTCCACCTTGTATTTCATCGAGCGACTGGGGGCATCCCATCGCAGCCAGAGAAACCTCCTTTGCTTCCACAAGAGTCAGTCCAAACAACTCCCGAACAATGCGGAGTTGAGCAATGGGGTCGACTCCGTCGGCAACTGTCGCGCGATAGATATCGGTGGCGGAGGCGCCTTCGTCCTTCATTGTTTGATACCGAGGAGGACTTTTTTCCATGGTCTTCACTTCCTCGGCACAGGAAACACTTTACTGAGAACATCCATCTCACCACCGCCAAGCTCCGCCGGAATGGCAACCCTCTTCGGAAGATACCCTTGTCTCAGCAGACTCGATTTGATTTTGTCATTGATAATAGCACCACCGAACAGCTCGACTTCTTCTGCTCCGAGCGCACGTGCAAGGTCCATCGTTTTCCCTCTAAACGCGATCATGCCGTTCAACGCCAACCCCGTCTCATCATTGATGCTGATAATGCCGCTCGAAAGCCTCCCACCGGCTAGATTGAGACCGCAAACCATTGGAGCCTTCGCTCCAAACGAAAGGTTGAAGGCGATTGGTCTCCCTTCCACGAGGAGGGCCCTCTGTGCTTCCAGAGTGAGCCCGAAGTTCCTGAGGGCCGCTTCCACAGCCTGAGCCGCAGCGGCCTTCGCTGCCGCCGACCGAGCGGCAGCTGCAGCCTCCGCCACAGCAGGAAGAAGTCTGGGGCCTCCCCAGGAACCGCCCGGAAGCGGCGTGGCATCCAGCAGCGCCTCACGAGCGGCAACCCTCGCTGCAACTTCACGAGAGGCTCCCGATTCGACTGCTCCGATGAGGCCTCGCTCCAGGAAGGCAACCGATTCCCCAAGACCCGTAAGCAGAATCTCGCCACCGGCATAGGTGCTAGCTCCCAGGGCGATTCCCCTGGCAGTGATGTTGGCCGCTATCAAACCGTGCTCAATCCGGCGGTGGGTCGGGTTGGTCGCCACCGAGGGCAACCAGACGTTCTTCATCCACCGCTCTTCTTCCTCCTCGTCCCAGTCGGTGAGGGAGATTCCTCCTCGAGCGGGGCTACTAGCGGTTGGCAGCAGGTTCGTCATCCCGCGGTATGGCCGGTCGCGAATCCCGGCATCGACAAGCAGGTCGTTCAATCCCTCGCTCGCGAAGTTCGCCACCGCCGAAGCCGCCCCCCCGAAGTCGCTTGCGGCCCTCGCTTTGAGTTCCCTCCAGCCCTTTTGAAACGAAAACTCCCCCGTCGGGTCGGTGTACCTCGTAGGATTCGCGTTCGCATACCCCCAGATCGCCAGCGAGTTGGGGTTCGCGGTATCTCCCCGCAGCGGGTCCTCGCTGAGCCACTCACCGATGCTCGGGTCATACGCCCGCTGCTCCCCAAGCAACAACCCCACATCCACGTGCGCCAGCAACCC
>JACRCT010000474.1 GCA_016218885.1 Deltaproteobacteria bacterium
GCCCAGCGGTGCCACGTCGAAGCGGGCTCCGATGGCCGCGAGAGTCTTGCCGGTGATGAGCACCTGGCCGGGGCTCGCCGAGGACTGCAGGCGCGAGGCGATGTTCACTGCGTCGCCCAGGCAGGTGTATTCGATGCGCGCTTCACTGCCGAGGGTTCCGGCTAGAACCTTGCCGGTATTCAGGCCGATCTTGATGCCGCACAGCTCAGAGAGAGGGCGCTTGCGCATCATCTCCACGAACTCGCGTCTACAGGCCAGAGCGCACCGCACCGCGCGCGAGGCGTCGTCGGGACGGGCGTAGGGCGCGCCGAAGACCGCCATCACCGCGTCGCCGATGAACTTGTCGACCGTGCCGTCGAAGCTGAAGATGACCTGCGTCATCCGCGAGTAGTACTCGTTGAGCAGGTCGACGATGCGCTCGGGAGGCAGCCGTTCGGTGAGCGGGGTGAAGCCGGAGATGTCGGCGAACATCACCGTCACCTCCTTGGGCTCCATGTACGCGCCAGCCTTGTCCGGGGAGCGCAGGTCGTTCATCACCCGCTCGACGATGGCTGGGGCATGGAAGCGCTCCAGCGCCTTGCGCATGCGCTCCTCGGCCAGGGCCTTCTCGCGCAGCCGCCAGCTCTCCACGCCGTTGGCCGCCATGTGGGCGATGGCTCTGACCACGTCCACCAGCCGCCGCAGGGGCAGCGACTCGCCGGCCTTGCGGTTGAGGTAGATGATGCCCAACAACTCGTCGTCCTTGACCATGGGCACGCAGATCACCTGGTCGAGGTCGTAGAGCAGCACGCTCTCGCGCGCCGAGAAGCGCTGGTCCCCCTTGGCATCCATCACTGCCAGCGCGACCTTCTTCTTGGCCACCTCGGCCAGCACCGCGTCGGAGACGGGCACCTCGCCGCTGGCGAGCGCCTCCGCGTGGCGCACGACCATCGGCTTGAGCTTGCCGCGCTCGTCACGAACCAGGACCACGCCGGTCCTGGCCTGCGCCACGTCCACCACCAGCTGGATGACGTCCTCGAGGAACTGCTTGAGGCTGACGGAGGTGTTGAGCTTCTCGCTGACCTTGATGAGCAGGAAGAGGGACTCGAACTCCTCCAGGTTCCTTTCCTCGGTTTGGCTGGGACCGACCATCTTCTTGGGGTCGATCTGGCCGGCCCTGCCGAACTGCTCCAGGTAGGGGTTCTTGTCGATGGTCTGGGTAAGGACGATCTCCCCGGAGATCGCCACCCCCTGCAGGCCAGAGGCTGCCATCTGGGCGACGTCGATGGGGTCGGTCTTGGCGCTCTCGTTGGCGGAGGGCTGCCGCAGGGAGAGCGAGTTCTCGCCGATACCCAGGATGTCGCCGGCGCGAATGGGCTGAGGGCCCTCGATTCGCTTGCCGTTGATCTCGGTGCCGTTGCGGCTGCCGAGGTCTTCCACGGCGGCCCCGGAGGCGCGCACCTCGATCTTCGCGTGGCGGCGGCTCACCTGATCACCCGAGAGGACGATGTCGTTGTCGTCCGCGCGACCGAAGTAGGTCACGCCCTCGGGGAGGTCATAGGTCGTGTCGAAGTAGCCCGGGCCGTTGATGATGATCTGCCACATGCGCTCGGGGCCTCGAAGGAGGAGTTCAGCGACCCTCACGGAGAGAGCCGCGATCTTAGAAGCCGGCCTTCGGGAGTGTCAATTTGCCGTCGTCAATGGCGGCAGGTCCAAGAGGCGCTCGGCGTTGCGGTGGTAGACGCCCCTCCCTGGCCCTGCTCGAGAAGGGCCAGGGAGGACAAGCAAGCGCAGCAGGAGGCGATGACGGGAGGTCTAATCTGCTCTACTGCCGGCCCTGGCGATCCTTGAGGGCCTCGCCGATGGTGGTGCCGAAGCTCCCGCCCGTCGTCTCTTCGGGGGCGCGCTCGGCGATGGGGACCAGGGGAGAGAGCGAGACCCGGCGGTTCTCCCAGTCGACCGGGCCGACGAGCACGTCGATCTCCTGGCCGGGGCTGACGATCTCCTCGGGATGCTCGACGTGGCGCCCCCCGGCCAGATCGCTGACGTGGATGAGCCCGTCCACTCCCGGCACCAGCTCGACGAAGACGCCGAAGGGTTGGATCCCCACGACCTTGCCGCGGAAGGCGGCCCCCTCGAGCAGCCACTCGCGAGCCGCCTCCCAGGGATCGGTCTCCAAGGCCTTGAGGGAGACGGTCACGCGCGGACGTCGACGGCCCTCGCCCAGGTCGATTTTGAGCACCTGCACGTCGAGGTCCTGGCCCGGCTTGAGCACGTCCGAGGGCTTGGCTATCCGGCGGCGCGTCACCTCGCTGGTCGGGAGCAGGGCGTCCACCCCGCCGATGTCGACGAAGGCTCCGAAGTCGTGCAGGGAGGCGACGCTGCCGTGCAGAGTCTGGCCTTCGGTGATGTTGGCCAGGGTCTCCTGGGCCTTGGCGTTGCGCTCCTCGTCGAGCAAGGAGCGATGCGAGACCACCACCTGCCGGCCGCGCAGGTCGTGCACCTTGAAGGAGAGCCTCTGGCCCACGAAGACCGACAGATCGTCGGGCGGGCGGGCGTCGACCTGCGACATGGGGCAGAAGGCGCGCACCCCCCCGATCTGGATCTCGAGGCCGCCGCGGTTGTAGCCCCGGACCACCCCTGTGACCGTGCGGTTCTCGCGCTTGGCCTCGGCCAGCCACTGGCGCCCGAGCCGCCCGCCCGGGACTTGCGCAGTGATGCGCGCGGGCTCGCCTTCGCTGCCCTCGTCGACGACGGTCCCCTCGACCTCCTCGCCGACGTTGAGCGACAAGGGCTCGCCACTCATGGTCACCTCGCCGCGATCGAGCAGGGCCTCCCGCTTGGCGCCCAGATCCACCACCGCGTCGCGACGCCCGACGGACAGCACCGTGCCACGCACGCGGTCGCCTTGGTTGAGGCGCACCCGCGATCTGGCCAGGCTCTCCTCGAGGAGCCTCTCGAACGACTCCTCCCCAACCCCTTCGCTACCACCCACCATCCCGAGCTCAGCCATGTCCGCCTTTGGTGCGGACGCTCCTCCGAGAAGGGAGGGTGCGCCCGCCGTGAGAGTTGTAGGGGTGCCCCCTTGCCCGACCAGCCCGCCGCCCGCCCGCACCCCGCTCACTCCAGGGCGGTGCGCTGGTAATGGTGATCACCGGTCGCGGGCGCGCCAATGCCTCCCCCGCGGCTCTCCCCCGGGGTGGGCCCCAGAACTCGACGCGGGCGGTGCCTGGATTGGGAGCGGGACAGGGGAGGCTATGGGCGGCCGATGTCACGGACGACCGGCGAGTGGGCGCGCGGGTCGGTCATCGCGCTGCCCGGACGAGGAGCGCGGACTTCGACCGTGTTCTGGTTCGTGCACCTCCCCGTCGCCGGGATCAAGGTGCGCGAGTCCTGGGCGAGCCGACGCACAGCGCCGCTTTCTTCTCGAACCGGGAGGTCTCGGTCGTCAGCCCTTGCTGGCGGGCGAACTCGGCCAGGCGGCGGTAGCGCTTCTCGGGGTCAGCGCCTCCAAACCAGATCACCTTCTGTAGGCACGCGGGGCAGAGATCTAGCGGACGAGAATCTGCTTCTTCCTGATGGTTGACGCCGTTCATCTGGCACTCCCAGGCGACGCAGTGCATCACGCCAAAGAGGTGCCCGAGCTCGTGCGTGGCAGTGGCGATGGCGCGCTTCAGGCACAGCCGGAACGCTGCGGCCGACTCCTCCGGGTCCCCATTGCGGTAGAGAGACCAGACGCCCACCCCTAGGTCCGGCGCGGCCTGCCCGAAGGCGTAGTTCCAGGAGGGTCCCGGGTAGAGGTCGACATTCGTCAACCCGAGGATGGCGATGGCGTCGCGAGGTTTGCGGGCGAAGAGGACCTGCTCGATGAGGTACGGAGCGAGGATCTGCTCCTGGCCTCCGCCAGGGTGGGGGTTGCGGCGCCGCGCGGTGGGCGGGATCTCCGAGAGCGGGAGGGTCTCGAGCGTCCTCACCGGCAACCCGAAGAAACGCTCGGTGTAGTCGGCGGTGGCGGACAGGATCTTCGCGCGTGCACCCGCGAACTCGCCGATGGGCTGAAGGTAGATCGTCCGGCGCTCGGGGGTCGGGCGCTCGGGTTTGCCTGCCCGATACTCTGCGACCGACTGCCCCAGCTCAGCGAACTCGGCGAGCCACTCGCCAGGCTTGGGGGGAGTCTTGGGGAGACTCACCGGCTTGAGCTTCTCAAAGCGAGGCTCGAGCTTCTCGGCGCGAAGCCGCTCCATCCTGTCCGCCATCTTCGAGGCGGCCATCGCCCCCATCGTCACCAACAGCGCCGCGATCCCGACGGCCCCCAAGGCGATTCGCTGGAGCATCGGTCCTCCTCCTTGTCCGCGAGGCCTGGAGCGCCGCTGGAGAAAGGCATTGTCGCGCCGACGGCCCGGAGTTGTTGCTCCTCCACTCGACGGAGCAGGCTCTTGCCAGGACACAGGCGACTCGAACTGCCTGGCTGAACCCTGTAAACACGGGCGGTTAGCCGCACCCGATCTGCCCGGGCAGACCAGTGTCCGGCCGAGGTGCGCCGAGCGGTGTCACAAGAATCCGGCCAGTCGCGTTGGTCCGTCGAAGGCGGACGCAGGTGGTAGAACCCGGATTCCCCGGAGCCCCTCGTCCCCCATCCGGAGGCAACCATGATGACGGCAACGGCGCGCGCGATGGACTCCAGCACGAACGAGAGCTGCGGCGGGCACCTGGTGGCGAGCGATGGCCGCGCGCTCCCCTTGAAGGAGAGCCGGCTCCGGGCCGACGCGCGGGGCGGGGTGGCGCGCATCACGCTCGAGCAGCGCTTCGCCAATCCCCATGCCGATCCGCTTGCGGTCACCTATCTGCTACCCCTTCCGGCGGACGCCGCGGTGAGCGGCTTCGCGTTCCGCATCGGCCAGCGGCGCGTCGTGGGCGAGGTCGACAAGCGAGAGACCGCGCGCGAGCGCTATCAGCAGGCGCTGCTGGAGGGCCGCGCCACTGCGCTGGTCGAGCAGGACCGCTCGAGCCTGTTCATGCAGGAGATCGGCAACATCCCGCCGCACACCGAGGTGGTCGCGGAGATCTCCATCGATCAACGCCTGGCCTGGCTCTCCGAGGGCGCCTGGGAGTGGCGCTTCCCCACCGCCGTGGCTCCGCGCTACCAGGGCGAGAGCGGTCATGTCGATGATGCCGCCAAGCTGCAGGTGGAGGTCGCTGAGCGACCGCTGGGGGCACGGTTCTTCCTGGAGATGACCCTTCGCGACGCGGCGCTCGAAGGCCGGCGGCCCGAGTCGCCCTCGCACCCGATGCGCTTTACTGCCGAGGGGGGGCGGGTCCTGGCTTGCCTGAGCAGCGAGACAGGCGCGCCGCTCGATCGCGACGTGGTGGTGCGTTGGCCGGTCGCGCAGCCCGCGGTCGGTCTCTGCCTCGAGGCGTCGCGGCCCGCCCATGGCAAGCCCCACGCGGGCACCGCCTTCGGCCTGCTGACCATCGTCCCGCCCTCGCCCGATCGTCAGAGCCGGCCCGTGCCGCGCGACCTGATCGTGCTGCTCGACACCTCGGGCTCGATGGGAGGCGAGCCGCTCTCCCAGGCCAAGAAGATCGTCTCGGCGCTGGTGGACTCGCTCGGGCCCAAGGACCAGCTGGAGCTCATCGAGTTCTCC
>JACRCT010000475.1 GCA_016218885.1 Deltaproteobacteria bacterium
GCCCTATCCGCCGCTCACCCAGGTGCGCCCCGGGTTGGCGGCCTCCGTCGCCGCGGCCGTCGACAGGCTGATGGCGAAGGTGCTCGCGGAGCGGCCCGCTGACGCCCAAGAAGCGCGGGCGCTGTTGACCTTGGCGGTGCAGCAAGCCGGTGGCGGGTCCGACCTCGGCGCGCCGACCGTCAGGCCTGGGGCGATGCCTTCCTTGCCGGCGACGCTGCCCTCAGCGACTCCGCTTCCATCCGTGGAGCCCGTTCCAGCGGCGGCGACGACCCCTCGCCCTGCGCTTCGGTCACCCTTGTTGGCCCCTCCGCCGCCGAGCGGCGCCGCCACCCCCGCGGCGCCGCGACCCAAGCGCTCGTTCTTCCAGTACGCCTTGATCGGGTTTGCGCTGTTCGTGATGTGGCAGGGTTGCCGCACGTGCCAGGACTGCGCCCGGAGCCTGCGCAGCGCCGCAGAGGAGAGCGCCGCGGATGAGCTCCGGGGCAAGCGCGAGCAACGCCGCCAGGAGAATGGGCGGGAAGAAAGGCGCGAGGCCAATCAGGCAGGCGAGGCTGCGAAGATTGCCGAGCCGGTGGAAGAGGGGAGCTCTGCTGAGGCCAGGGAGGCGGAGGACGGGAGGCTCTCCGACGCTGGCGCCCAGGGGGTCCACCTGAGCTTCGACGGCAAGGACGGTCCGCCCGACTTTCAGAAGCTGGGCGAGGAGATCGGCAAGAAGATGGACGAGGCTCTGCGCAAGGCCGACGCCGACCGCAAGCCGGGCGATCGGCGCAAGCGGTAAGCCTCTCTGGTACGAGGCGCCGGAAGTCATCTCCGGGGACCATGCGAACCTGGGCCGGCCTCTCGTCCGCCGTTCGCCCCGGGGCAAGCAGCCGGGGCTAGTTGCGGGAAACCGCTGAAAGCCGGTTGGCCCCCGGGGCCGTTGCCCAGGTGGTCCTCGTGACGGTCAACGAGCAGCACCTGCTGGTCCTGTGCCTGGCCAGCTCAAGAGCCCGCCTGTACGGTTGCTCGCGCCGGTTCTCCTGTCGGTTGGGTATCGGCGGCCAGCCGGCGCCAGCCGCCTTCCCGCAACTAGCCGGGCGGCTTCAGCCCCCGGCGTCCGGCGCGGATTGGGGTGAGCCGTATGGTCTGGCTGGGACCCGTCGCCGAAGTTGCGCTACGTGGCGCAACTTCTCAATGCGGCAGCTGCTCTCCGGGCTGCTCGGCCTCGAGCGGCGGGGGCGGGGCGCTGACCTGCCTGCGATGCCCCCGGCGTCCGGCGCGGATGGGGGTGAGCCGTGCTGGTCGGGCTGGGCCCGCCGCCGAAGTTGCGCCACGTGGCGCAACTTCTCAGTGCGGCAGCTGCTCGCCGGGCTGCTCGGTCTCGAGCGGCGGGGGCGCGGCGCTGACCTGCCTGCGATGCTCCTCGCGCGCGGCGAGCACCTCGCGCACCACGATGCGCAGCGCCCCCACCACCGGCACCGCGAACAGCACGCCGAGGATCCCCGCCAGCTCGAGCCCGATGAGCAGCGCCACGACGATTCCCAGCGCCGAGACGCGCACGGTCTTGTGGTGCACGACCGGCAGGAGCAGGTGGCTCTCCAGCGTCTGGTAGACCACGAAGACCGCCAGCACCGCCAAAGCCTTCACCCAGCCGACGGTGGCGCCTGTGACCACGGTGATGAGCAGCCCTCCGGTCACGAACCCGGCGAAGGGGATGAAGTCGAGGAAGACCATGGTGACGCCCAGCGGCAGGAAGTAGGGCACCCCGGCGATGGCCAGGGTCGCCGTGGCCACCGTGCCCGCGAGCAGCGCGAGGAAGCCCGTTCCGAGCGCGTAGCGGGTAGTGGCCCAGTAGATCTTCTGCCCCGCAACCAGGATCCGCTCGCGGGCGGGGGTCGGGAGCCGGTCGGTCGCCGCGCGCAGGGCCTGCGGCCCCGAGAGGAGCATGAAGAGGACCAGGAAGAAGATGCTGATGGAGGCGATACCCAACCGAAAGATGCTTCCGGCGAAGGAGAGCAGGGGCTGGGCTGCGCTGCTCAGGAGGTCGGGGAGGCTGCGCAGGAAACGGTTGAGGGCGGTGGTGAGGTGGTAGCGCGCCTCCAGCTCCTCCATCCCCGGGCTTCGGCCGAAGCGCTCGATCGCCGAGGGCGCCGTATCCACCAGCCCGCGCACCTGCTCCACGAAAGGCGGGACGGCGAGCCAGCCGATACCCGCCAACACCGCGAGGGCAACGCCCAGGACCAGGGCCACCCCGACGACGCGAGGCATGCGGGCGGCCAACCCGTCGACGACAGGGTTGAGGACGACCGCGATGAAGAAGGAGATGAAGATCCACAGCAGGGCGCTGCGCAGCGTGATGATCAACAGGCCGGTGACGGCGGCCATGGCGATGGACGCCAGGATGGTAGCCATCGTGCTCCAGCGGACCTGGGATTGCGCCCACATGTCGGAAGGCTTTCGGTGACAGTGTGCACATCGGCGCCTGCGCCGGCCGAGGGCCTGCCCGGTCCGCCCCTTGCCTTGACACCAATGGGGTCGAGTGCGTATACATCCCCCTCTTTTCAGGAAAACCGCCAGTCCTCCCGCGCGTTTGGCGCGGCAGTAAGGCGGATTCGGAGGCAGCCATGAAGGACGGAATCCACCCCAACTATCGACCGACGAAGATCCGCTGCGCCTGCGGCAACGAGATCGAGACGCGGTCCACGCGCGGCGACTTCCAGGTTGAAATCTGCGCGAACTGCCACCCCTTCTTCACGGGCAAGCAGAAGATCATGGACACCGAGGGGCGCATCGAGAAGTTCCGCAAGCGCTACGAGAAGAAGCCGGCCGCCAAGGCCTAGTTTCCTCGCCTCCTTGTTCTTGGGTGCCGCCCCATCCGTGCAGCTGCGCGGGTGGGGCTGCGCGCATTTGGGGCCCTCGCCCGCGGTTGAAGCGATGCGTCCCCGCGGCTACCTGTTGGTGATGAGGTCCTGCCCCATGAAGCTCAAGCGTGCGTCCGCTCTCTGGCTCCTCCAGGCCAGGCCGTACATCGGCGGCCAGGCGGTGCTCGAGGGCGTGATGATGCGCTCTCCCAAGAGCTTCGTGGTCGCGGTGCGCCGGCCCGACGGGCAGATCGTGGTCCGAGAGCAGGCCTGGGAGACGCTGCTCGGCCAGATCAAGCCGCTGCGCTGGCCCTTCCTGCGCGGCGTCATCGTGCTGGTCGAGAGCCTGTGGAACGGGATGTCGGCGCTCAACTTCTCGGCGGAGCAGGCGATGCCCGAGGAGGAGAAGGACCCCAAGGCGAAGGGCGAGTCGCCGGCAGTTGGGCCGCGCCAGGCGACGGGGAAGGAGAAGGCGGCGCTGGGGGCCACGCTGGTCCTCTCGCTGGTGCTGGGCCTCGCCCTCTTCGTCGGCGCTCCTCACCTGCTGACCTGGCTGCTCGGCGTGGCGCTGAAGGTGCCGCTGGACACCAATAGCTTCGCCTTCCACGCCATCGACGGCGTGATCAAGGCGGCCATCTTCATCGCCTACCTGTGGGGGATCTCGCGGCTGCCCGACATCCGGCGGGTCTTCGAGTACCACGGGGCCGAGCACAAGGCGATCTGGGCCTACGAGAGCGAGCAGCCGCTGACCCCGGAGAGCGCCGCGAAGTTCACCACGCTCCATCCGCGCTGCGGCACGAGCTTCCTGCTGCTCGTGCTGGCCATGAGCATCCTGATGTTCGCGCTGGTCTTCCCCTTCGTGCCCAAGGTGAGCGAGACCGCCATCCTCAACCACCTGGCGATGATCGGCATCAAGGTGCCTCTCATGTTCCCGCTGGCCGGGCTGAGCTACGAGCTGCAGCGGCTGAGCGCGCGCAAGAACGCGCCGCAAGTCCTGCGCTGGCTGGTGGCGCCGGGGCTCTGGCTGCAGCGCATCACGACCCGCGAGCCCTCCAAGGAGCAGCTGGAGATCGCCGTGCTGGCGCTCTCCCGCGCGCTGGCCCGTGAGGAGGGCAAGACCGCCGAGGACGGGGTGAAGCTCTTCCGCGACTTCGACGGCGCGGTCGCGGTGCCCTGACGAGGCCGGCCGTGGCGGCGCTCCCTTTCCAGGTCGAATTCGTCTTCGCCGAGCGCGGCTTCCTCATCGCCCGCGCGCTGGAGAGGAGCGACTTCCACCTCTCGGAGGAGGCGGCCTTGGCCGGCAGCCCGGTCGTGGCGATGGAGATGCCTCGGGCCAAGGCTCCCGACGGTGCCGTGCGCAAGGACCTGTTCGCCTTCCGCCTCAAGCGCCGCGAGGACGCCGCGCGCTTCAAGGCGGGCGAGGTGGTCGAGCTCAGCGGTTGGCGCGAATAGCCGCCGACGGACGAGAGCTACTTCTCGAGCGAGACGCTCAGCTTCTCTGGCGGCTTGTCGGCGACGATGGTCACCCGCTGCACGACGGCTCGGTACCCTGCCTTCTCGAAACGCAGCTCATAGCGACCAGGCTGGAGGCGCATCTGGGTGGGGCTGATGCCGGCGGGTTGCCCGTTCACGGCGATGGAGGCGCCGGCGGGAACGGTCTCGATGGACAAGGGGTGGGGCTCGGGAGGCAGCGAGGGATAGGCCATCTCGCGCTTGAGCGCCAGGGGATCGTTGACGACTGCCTGGGATCCTCCATCTGCGATTGCGCTGCCGGGCGCCTTGAGCTTGGGCCGGGCCAGGAACACGGTCGCCGACATCGCCGCCACGGCGATGGCCAGGAAGATGGCCCCGTAGACCACCAGGCTCGGCGCGGGGGGAGGCTCGAGGAACTCCTCGGCTGGAGCGGGTGGCGGCGGGGCGGTTGGAGAGGGGGTCGTAGCGCGCGGGGTGGCGGCAGCGGGCAGCTGCAGCGCCGGCGTGGGCTTGCGACCGGAGGATCCCGCGGCGGCAATCGTCGCGGGGATCGTGACCGGCGTCGGCTTGCGCTCCGTTGGCGCTGCCGAGGGCGGGGGGGGCGCGCTCGTCGACCTCCGCTCGGGGGCGGCCACCGTAGAGGAGGAGGGGGCGAGCTTGCTCTCGGCCTCGGGGACCGCTGAGGGCGTTGGCGGGTGCTCGCTGGCCCGAGGCTCGACCTTCGCCGTGGCGGCCGGCGGAGCCTGGCCGCTTGGGGGCGCCGAGGCCGAGGGAGTGGGGAGCGGCGGCGTGGACGCAGGGGCCGAGGACGGGAGGGCGGGGTGTGGGGAGATGGTGCGAACCACCGCGCCGGGATCCGACTCGATCTCCTCCAGGACCAGGTTCGCCCCCGGCTCCAGCTCGCCGGGGGTGACCGCGGCGGGCGCCGCGGCGCTGCGGCGGCCGATGGTGGGGACCTGGTCGCGGCGGGCCAGCTCGGTCAGCCACGCCTTGAGCTCGCTCTGGCCGGCAGGGCGGAAAGCGCCGCGCTGCACCCGTTCGAGGTCGGCCAGCAGCTCGTCCGCGTTGGCGAAGCGGTCGGCGGGCGCCTTCTGCATCGCCTTCTTGATGATGGCCGCCAGCTCCGGCGGTAGGTCCGGTCGCGCCTGCTCGAGAGGCCGGAACGCGCACTGCTCCATGCGCAGGAGCATCTCCAGCTCGGTCCCGCCAGCGAAGGGCGTCAGGCCGGTGGCGAGCTGGTAGAGCGTGCAACCCAGAGAGAAGACGTCGCTGCGCGCGTCGAGCTGGTCTTCGCCCTTGGCCTGCTCGGGCGACATGAACCCCAGCTTGCCCTTGACGACCCCGACCAGGGTGCGCGCGCGGCGCCGAGTGCGGGCGGTGGCGATGCCGAAGTCGGTGAGCTTGACCTCGCCCTGCTCGCTGATGAGCACGTTGAGCGGGTTGATGTCCCGATGCACGATGCCCAGCGGCGCGCCGTCCCGGGTCTTGCTGTGCGCGAACGCCAGGGCGCGACAGACCTCGGCGGCCACGTGCAGGGCCAGCTCCGGCGGAAGCGGCAGCTCCGCGTGCTTGGCTCGCTCGAGCAGCACCGACAGGTCCCAGCCGTCCACCAGCTCCAGCACCAGGAAGTAGCGCCCCGCGGCGAAGCCCAGGTCGAGCACCTGCACGATGTTGCTGTGGATGAGGCTCATCGCCACGTGCGCTTCGTCTACCAGCGCTTCGCGGGTGGCAGGGTCGGCGCAGTAGGCGGCGCGCACGCGCTTGATGACGATGGGGCGCTCGAACCCCGCGGCCCCGCGCTGCACGCCGAGGTACAGCTCGGCCATACCGCCGTCGGCGATCTTACGGGTGACCTTGTAGCGCGCAGCGCACACGGACCGAGGGCCCCCAGGGACGCCCAAAAAGGCCCGCATGGAAGCACTAGTTGGGCTCTGGCGCCAGAGCTGATCGCGCTTCTCGTGCAAAAAGGGCTTCGAGGGCCGTTCGGGGAAGGGGAGCCGGGTACGTCTCGCGCCCGTCTGTCAGCGACATGGGCGGGGCACCGGGCCCTTCGAATCCAGCCTTTCGCGACGGCCTCGACGGGGGCTCCCTCCTCCTGCGGCGAGGCGAGCACGCCGCCCCCCATCCTGTCGTGGCCGGCCGCGGCTTCGGGGGCCCATGCCCTGGCTTGCCAAGCCCTGTTCACCCCTTAGGTTAGTCCGCGAAACGTGGCGAACCTGACCGGTGGGCAATCAGGCTGGGCGGACGGCCCGGGCAGGCAGCACAGGGGCAGATGGCTTACAAGGGGCCTCGGAAGCGGGGATCAACGCCATGCGTCTGGAAAAGTTCACCCTCAAGGCTCAAGAGGTCATCCAGGACTCCCAGGGCATCGCCCGTCGGCGCAACCACCAGGCCATCGAGCCCGAGCACCTCGGACTGGCCCTCTTCGACCAGAAGGAAGGCATCGCCGTCCCGCTTCTGCAGAAGGTGGGGGCGGACGCGACCCTGGTGCGCTCGCGCCTGGAGGACGGCCTGCGCGCCCTTCCCTCGGTCGAGGGGGGAGAGGGCTATCTCTCGCAGCGGCTGCTCAAGGTCTTCGACAAATCGGAGGACGAGGCCAAGGCGCTCAAGGACGAGTACGTCTCGAGCGAGCACCTGCTCCTCGCCCTCGCGGCGGACAAGGGCGCGGTCGGCGAGGCGCTCAAGTCCCAGGGGGCCACCCACGACCGGCTGCTGGCGGCGCTCAAGGACCTGCGCGGCGGCGCCCGCGTCACCAGCCCGGAGGCGGAGAGCCACTACCGGGCCCTGGAGAAGTACGCCAAGGACCTCACCGAGCTCGCCCGCGCCGGCAAGCTCGACCCGGTCATCGGCCGCGACGAGGAGATCCGCCGCACCGTCCAGGTGCTCTCGCGGCGCACCAAGAACAACCCGGTGCTGATCGGCGAGCCGGGGGTGGGCAAGACCGCCATCGTCGAGGGGCTGGCGCGGCGCATCGCCGAGGGCGACGTGCCCGAGACCCTCAAGGACAAGCGGCTGGTCGCGCTCGATTTGGGCTCGCTGGTGGCCGGCACCAAGTACCGCGGCGAGTTCGAGGACCGCCTCAAGTCGGTGCTCAAGGAGATCGCCAAGGCCGAAGGGGCGATCATCCTCTTCATCGACGAGCTGCACACCATCGTCGGCGCCGGCGGGGCGGAGGGGGCGGTGGACGCGGGCAACATGCTCAAGCCGGCGCTGGCCCGCGGCGAGCTGCACTGCGTCGGCGCCACCACCCTCGACGAGTACCGCAAGAAGATCGAGAAGGACCCGGCCCTGGAGCGGCGCTTCCAGCCGGTGCTGGTGGGCGAGCCCACGGTGCACGACACCATCAGCATCCTGCGCGGCCTCAAGGAGCGCTACGAGAACCACCACAAGGTGCGTATCCAGGACTCGGCGCTGGTGGCCGCGGCCACGCTCTCGCACCGCTACATCTCCGACCGCTTCCTGCCCGACAAGGCCATCGACCTGGTGGACGAGGCCGCCAGCCGGCTGCGCATCGAGATCGACTCCATGCCCGCCGAGCTCGACGAGGTGCGCCGGCGCATCCTGCAGCTGGAGGTGGAGCGCGAGGGGCTGAAGAAGGAGACCGATCCCGTCTCCCGCGAGCGCTACGCCAAGGTGGACAAGGAGATCGGCGAGCGCAACACCGAGTTCGCCGCCCTCAAGGCCCACCTCGACGCCGAGAAGCAGGCCATCAAGGCCATCCACGAGATCAAGGGGCGGCTGGAGGAGACCCGAGAGGCCCAGCAGCGCGCCGAGAGGGTAGGCAACCTCCAAGAGGCCGCCGAGCTGCGCTACGGCAAGCTGCCCCAGCTGCAGAAGGACCTGGAGATCGCCCAGAAGCGGCTCTGTGAGCTGCAGGCCAAGCAGAAGATGCTCAAGGAGGAGGTCGACGCCGAGGACGTCGCCGAGGTGGTCTCCAAGTGGACCGGCATCCCGGTCAGCAAGCTGATGGAGGCCGAGCTCGCCAAGCTGGTGAAGATGGAGGAGCGCATCGGCGAGCGGGTGGTGGGCCAGCGGGACGCCATCGTCGCCGTGTCCAACGCGGTGCGCCGCGCCCGCAGCGGCCTGCAGGACCCCAACCGGCCCATCGGCTCGTTCATGTTCCTGGGGCCCACCGGGGTGGGCAAGACCGAGACCGCGCGCGCGCTGGCCGAGTTCCTCTTCGACGACGAGGCCGCCATGGTCCGCATCGACATGAGCGAGTACATGGAGAAGCACGCGGTTGCCCGGCTGATCGGCGCGCCTCCCGGCTACGTGGGCTACGAGGAGGGCGGTCAGCTCACCGAGGCGGTGCGGCGAAGGCCCTACTGCGTGATCCTCTTCGACGAGATCGAGAAGGCGCACCGCGACGTGTTCAACGTGCTCCTGCAGATCCTCGACGACGGTCGGCTCACCGACGGCCAGGGGCGCACGGTGGACTTCCGCAACAGCGTCCTCATCATGACCTCCAACATCGGCTCGCAGCTGATCCAGGAGGCGATGTCGCGCCACGAGGGCCTGACCCCGACCGTCAAGCGCGAGGTGATGGAGGCCCTGCGCGTCGAGTTCCGGCCGGAGTTCCTCAACCGGGTGGACGAGGTGGTCATCTTCGAGGCGCTGGGGAGGGAGCACATCGAGCGCATCGTGGACATCCAGCTCAAGCGGCTGCGCAAGCTGTTGGCGGAGAAGCGCATGGAGCTGGAGCTGACCGACGAGGCCAAGCGCTTCCTCGCCGAGCGCGGCTACGACCCGGTCTTCGGCGCCCGGCCGCTCAAGAGGGCCATCCAGCGCTACGTGCAGGACCCGTTGGCGATGAAGCTCCTGGGGGGCGAGATCTCACCGGGAGACGCCATCGTGGGCGAGGTGCCCAAGGGCGCCGACGAGCTCGTCTTCTCGCGCAAGAGCAAGCCGGA
>JACRCT010000496.1 GCA_016218885.1 Deltaproteobacteria bacterium
GGGTCACATCGAGCAGGTCGTCGATGAGGCGGGTGATGTGATGGACCTGGCGGTCGATCACCTCGCGCGCGTGGCGTGCTTGCTCTCCACCGGGAGCGGCGCGGTCGAGGATGAAGACGCTGTTCCTGATCGGCGCGAGCGGATTGCGCAGCTCGTGGGAGAGCACCGCCAGGAACTCATTCTTGCGTCGGTCGGCCTCGAGCAGCTGCGTGTTGGCGATGCTCAGCGCTTCCTCGGTTCTCCTCCGCTCCGTGACGTCGATGGCCGAGGCAATCCAGCCGATCACCTGCTCGTGCTCATCCTTGTCCGGCAGGTAGATGGTGTGCAGTCGGCGCCCTCCCAATCCTGAGAAATGAACCACCGCTTCAAATTCGACCGGTTGACCCCGCAAGACGGTTTCCACACGCGGACGGATCGTTTGGAAGCCCTCTTCGCCCATGATCTCCATCATCGACTTGCCTGCGATCTCCTCGGGAGTGCGGCCGATCATCTCGGCGTAGGCGCGGCTGGCGTATCGGTAGCGCAGATCGCGGCTGCACCGGGTGAGCATGAAGGGCGTGAGGGTGAGGATCTGGTCGAGCTCGGCCTCCCGCGCGCGCAACGCCTCCTCCGCCCGTTTGCGCTCGACGATGCTCCATACGCGCTCGGCGATGAGCTTCATCGACTCGATCTCGCCTGGCTTCCAGCGGCGAGGTTCGTGATGGCTGGCCCAGAAGTTCGCGACCCATTTGCCCCCGCTCTGCAGCGGCACGGTGAGGTGGGCGCGGACCTGGATGGGCGCAAACGACCTCTCGTACAACGCCGCCGTACGCGGGTGCGTGGCCATGTCTTCGATGGCCGCCGTGCGGCCGGCCAGGCCGTCCTCCCGCCAGTGTTCCAGGTATTCGGCGACGGGAAATACGCCGGCAATCGAGGGCAGGTCGCGGTGATAGTCCGCCCTGACGGTCACCAGTCCGGCCTCCAGGTCCACAGTGGAGAATCCGCAGCGAGACACCCCAACGCCCGTGGCAACCTGCTCGCCGATCGCCTCGATCAGCTCATCGACCGAAGGTGCATGCGCCGCCAGCTCGCCAGCCTGCGCCAGCAGACGCTGCAGACGCTCGCTCTCACGCAGCGCCTCCTCGGCGCGTTTGCGTTCCGTCGTGTCGATGTTGATGCCGGTCATGCGTACCGGCTTGCCGGAGTCGTCCTTGATGGCCTGCCAGCGCCCGGCCACCCAATGGACGCTCCCGTCTGGCCAGACCACGCGCCATTCCCCCTCGGTCGGCGCTCCGGTCGCGAAGGACTGCTCGACCCGGCGTGCGACCTCGGCGCGGTCGTCCGGATGGACGAGCCTCTCCCAGGCAAGCTGGGTCCTGGCAAAGCCGCCGCGCGGCAGGCCGTGTATCGCCTCCAGCTCGGGAGTCCAGGTGCTCACGCCGGTCTGGAGGTTCCACTCGAAGGTGCCGACGTACGCCACCTTCTGCGCCAGCCGCAGGCGCTCCTCGCTCTCGCGCAGCGCCTCGTCCGCCGTTCGTTGCGCCGCCACCGAGCGGCTAAGCCGGGCGGCGCTTCGCCACAAGAGCAGCGTGGAGAAGAGCACCAGGGAGATGACCAGCACGCCCCTGCCCGTGGCTCTATCGAACAAGCCCGCGTGCTCGCCTTGCACCCTGAGGAACCCGAGGCCCAGCGGAACCAGGATCGCCCAAGGGAGGAACCGGCGCAGGAGTGCCCCGCCCGCGTCCTGGCGCAGCAGCAGGGCCATGGGGCCAACGTCGGTCCGTGCGAGCACCAGACCGATCCCCAGCAGAAGCAACACCACCACGGTTGGCCACGCGATGCCGGTCACGTTGGCCTTGCCATAGAACGTATCGATGCCGAAGAGGTAGCCCACCGCCGGCACGAGGCTGATCAAGCACGTCGCGAGGCCAAGGTACGCCGCAACCGCGCGCGGCCGTCTCATTGCGAGGGCGAGCAGGGCGAGGCCGATGAGGACGAAGCTCACCGACGCCGGCGGCCCCATGCGGTTGGGGCTGACCGTCGCGACCGCTCCGGGGGGCTCGCTGGCCAGCAGCTGGTCGATGCCCAGATCGCAACGGAGCAGGTGCTCGCTGAGGGTCAACGCCCCGATGAGCAGCACGAGCGCAGAGGCTATGGCACCTGCCCCACGTCTCCGGCCGCGCGCGTCCCCCGGGCCCAGCAACAGCAACGCCGAGCCGGCCAGGAACATCGCCAGGGCGGCGTTGGTCTTCATCGTGATCGTGCCGCCGGCCGACCAGCGAGGTGCGTAGCCACTGAACCACGCCACGAGCCAGACGCCGCCAATCGTCATGGCGGCCGCGCCCGCGACGCGGACCGCCCAGCGAACGAGCGCGGATGTCCTCGGCGGAGTCATGCCATGTCCCCAGCGGGTTGGCTCATCATGGGCATGTCTCCCCGCTGAGCTCGTCGCCGCCAGCCCTGGAAGGAGGCCGTTCCGCCAGCAGGCCCTCGAGCTTCTCCATGCTGGGCGGCTTCGCGAGGTGGCGGTCGAAGCCGGCCTCCGCCGCCCGCTGCAGGTCTTCGGGCAGCGCGTAGCCGCTCAGCGCCACCAAAAAGATGCCCTTGAGCCCCTCGTCCGCCCGGAAGGCGCGCGCGACCTCGTAGCCATCCATCCCGGGCAGACCGATGTCGCAGAGCACGACGTCCGGGCGGAACTCACGCGCCTTCGAAATACCCGCCGGTCCGTTGTAGGCCGCCGCGACCTCATGCTCATCGAACTCGAGCACCTCGCGCAGGCTGTCCGCCGCGTCGATGTTGTCCTCGATGATCAGTACCCGCCGGCGGGCGCCCGCGGCGCGCGCGCCAGGTTGGGGCGTGGCGGCTTCCTCCATCGCTAGAGGAATCCGGACGACGAACTCCGCCCCTTGGCCGGGCCCAGCGCTATGGGCGGTGACTTCCCCCCCGTGCAGCTCGACGAGCCCCTTCGCGAGCGCAAGCCCGAGCCCAAGCCCGCCTTTGCTGCGGTCCAGGGTGGAATCCGCTTGGCTGAAGGGCTGGAACAGGCGCTCGACCATCTCCGGCGTCATGCCCACACCCGTGTCTTTGACTCGGATGACCGCTCGTTTCCTGGCTATGTCGGTGTCGATGGTGATGCGCGTCTCCCCGCCCCGGCCCGTGAACTTGGCCGCGTTCTGCAAGAGGTTGCCGAGGACCTGCGCCAGGCGATTCCAGTCGGCGCTCACGAACACGGGCCGTGGAGCGGGCTGCAGCTCGAGACGCACCTCGGCCTTCTCGAAGAGCGAGCGCTGGTCCTCCATCGTGCGCCGAACGAGCTCGTTGAGCTCCAGCGTCTGGCGCTGCAGCTGGATCTTGTTTCGCGATATCCGGGTCACGTCCAGCAGGTCGTCCACGAGGCGGGCCAGCTGCCCAGCCTGGCGGTCGATCACCTCCAGAGCACGCTTCGCCTGGTCGCCGCCCGGCGCGGCTCGTTCGAGGATGAAGGTGCTATTCCTGATCGGAGCGAGCGGATTGCGCAGCTCGTGTGAGAGCACGGCCAGGAACTCGTTCTTGCGGCGGTCGGCCTCGCGCAACTCCTCCTCGGCCCGCTTGCGCTCGGTGATATCGATGTTGACGCCGGTCAGGCGGAGCGGGGTCCCGGCCGGGTCCTTGAACGCCTGGAATCGGGCCGCCACCCAATGGACGCTTCCGTCTGGCCAGACGACGCGCCAGTCGCCTTCCATCGGCAGGCCCGTCGCCAAGGCCTCCTCGACCACGCGGATGGCGCCCTCCCGATCCTCAGGATGGACCAACTGTTCCCAAGGCGGCCGCGTGTTGGCAAAGCCGCCGATCGGCAGCCCGTACATCCTTTCAAGCTCCGCCGACCAGGTGTTCAGACCGGTCTGGATGTTCCACTCGAAGCTGCCGACGTGCGCCACCTGCTGCGCCAGCCGCAGCTGTTCCTCGCTCTCGCGGAGTGCCTCCGCGCGTTGGTAGTTCTCGATCAGGCTTCCTGCCTCGCGCGCGAGGAGGTCGAGCAGCCTGAGCGTGCCCTCCTCCGGGCGGTGTGGCTCGGTCCAGTGCGTTGAGAACATTCCGAGCGGCCTGCCGTCGCGCGCGACCAACAAGGTGGACTGGACGGCGCGCACGCCCGCTGCCTCCATCACCGCCATGGTCGGCGTTCCGAGGAAGATGGGGCTCTTCGAGACGTCCTCGACGATCACTCGCTCGCGCCGTCGCAGCGCCTCGCCGCAGACGGCAGGGCCTTCATGGACCACGGAGAAGTGGTCGAGGAAGGGCTTCTGGAAGCCCCGGTGAGAGACAATCCGCAAGGACCGCGCCTTCTCGTCGAAGAGCTGCAGCGTCCCTTTGTGGGCGTGGGTGAGATCGACGGCCGCATCGATCACGGCCTGGAGCAGCGTAGGCAGCTCTTCCTGGCTGATGAGCCGGGAGCTGAGCCCACGCAGCCGTTCCAGGCCGGCATGATCGGCGGCAAGGTGTTGCTGGCTTTCACGCAGCGCTTCCTCGATGCGTTTGCGCTCAGTGACGTCCCGGTTCGACGCGAGGACGCGCTCGATGCCGTCGTCGCCTACGACCAGCAGGAGCCGCGCCGATACCGTGACCGGGCGTCCGTCCTTCGTCCACTGCACGAGATCGCCGTCCCAGCGCCCACGCTCGCGAATCGCGGCCTCGATGACAGGCCAAGGCTCAGGCGCTTCGATTTTGAGGAGTTGATGCGAGCTCTGGCCAAGCGCCTCGTCGGCGCTGAAGCCATAGAGCTCCTCGGCACCGCGGTTCCAAGTCTCGATGCCGTTGTCGAGGCGCCACGTGAAGATGGCGTCAGGGGAGGCGGCAAGCAGGTTGCCATAGCGACGCTCAGCCTCCTGGCGGATCTTGGCGATTGCCACCGTCCCGTCGACGCGGGCCACGAGCTCGCGGGCACTGACCGGCTTGGTGAGGTAATCGTCCGCTCCGGCCCGGAGGCCCTCCATGCGGGCCTCTTCGCCTGCTCGAGCAGAGAGCATGATGACTGGGATTGCGGTCGTGGTCGGATCGGCACGCAGCGCCTTCAACAAGCCGAACCCGTCGAGCTTCGGCATCATCACGTCGGTTAGCACCAACTTCGGCTGGTGCTCCCGGACCGCTCGCAGGGCCTCTTCTCCATCGACGACCGCGATGACTTCGTAGCTCGGGGAGAGGAGGCGCCGCAGGTAGGCCCGCAGGTCGGCGTTGTCGTCGGCGAGGACGATCTTCGCTCGCGGCCCACCGCTCTGGGTCGACGACGCCGCGGCAAGCGACTCCCCCATTCTTGGGTAGCCCGACTCGGTGCGCTGGGGACCCTGCTCAGGGAGCCACCGCAACGCCTCCTCGACGAACGGGGTCACGCCCAGCGACGTCGAGGACAAGGTCCGCGCCCCGCCGATGCGATCGGCAGGCAGATGCGCTTTGCCGAGAGGGACTGTTACGGTGAAGGCGCTTCCCTGGCCGAACTTGCTCTCGACGCGGACCTGCCCGCCGTGCAGCCTGGCCAGCTCCTGGACGAACGCGAGCCCGATTCCCGATCCCTCCTGCGTCCGGCCCCGCGCCCCCTCGACCCGGTAGAAGCGGTTGAAGATCTTCGGCAGCTCCGTCTCGGGAATCCCGATCCCCGTGTCATGGACCGCCAGCACCGCGGCGCCGTTGTGCGCCTTGAGCGAGACGCGTATCTCGCCCTCGAGCGTGTACTTGAAGGCGTTGGAGACGAGGTTGAGGACGATCTTCTCCCACATGTCGCGATCGACGAAGACCGGCTCGGGCAGGGGCAGGCACTCGATGACGAGCTGCATCCCGGCCTTCTCGACCGCGGCACGGAATACGCTCGCCAGCTCGGCGGTGACGACGGCCAGATCCACCGGCTCGTAGACCGCCTGGACGCGACCCGCTTCGATACGAGAGAAGTCGAGGAGGGTGTTCACCAGCTTCAGGAGCCGCAAGCCGTTGCGATGGACGATTGCCAGCTGCTCGCGATCCTCGGCTGGCAGCCGCCCCTCGGACTCGGCGACGAGGTCCTCGAGCGGCCCCAACATGAGCGCGAGCGGTGTGCGGAACTCGTGGCTCACGTTGCTGAAGAAGGCGGTCTTGGCCCTGTCGAGCTCGGCGAGCGCCTCCGCGCGCTTGCGCTCAGCCTCGTAGGCGTTCACGCTCGAGAGCACCGTGCCGACGTGAGATGCCGCTTGCTCCGCGAACTGGCGGTACTCGTCATCCACGGCTCGCCTCGGGCTCACGCCGAGGACCAGGAAGCCGGACGCGCGGACGGAAGTCGAGGTGATGAGGGGAGCCACGAGCGCCGAGGTCGCGGGCTCTGGCCAGGGCCCGCCGGGAAGTGGAAGACCGAAGCGCTCAGATAGCCCGCTCACGACCTCCACCCGGCCGGAGCGGAGCACTTGCGCCAGGGGCCACGCTGCTTCGGAGCCCTGCGCCAGGCTGATGACCTCTGGTGTGGCAGGCCCGCCCTCGGCAAGCCCGGCGCACGCGGCGAGCCGCGCAACCTGGCCAGACTCTTCGACGACGTAGAGAGCGCAGAATGGCACGTCGTGCGTCGCCTCGCCGAGGCTGCTTGCCGCGAGCGCACAGGCCTCTTCCGCGGTCCGCGCCGCCGCCGTCCTTTCGCCGAGCTCTCGCAGGACTCGGGTCCGGCGCTCGCTGATCACCCGGTAGGTCGTCTCGATGACCGCGTTGAAGATCCCTTCCACGTGACCGCTCTCGCCGCGGATGGGGCTGAAGGTGAAGTTGAAGTAGCACTCCTCCGTGTACCCATGGCGGTACATCGGAAGCAGGCTGTCCTCCGAGTACGTGGCCTCCCCGGTGGTCACGACCTGGCTGAAGAGCGGTCCGATGGTGTCCCATATCTCCGGCCACACCTCATGTGCCTCGCGGCCGAGCGCCCACGGGTGCTTGGTGCCCGGGATGGGGCTCCACGCATCGTTGTACAGGACAGCGAGCTTGGGCCCCCAGTAGATGGCGATGGGGAAGCGAGCCCCGACGCAGATGCTGAGCGCGGACTGGAGGCTCTGCGGCCACCCGTCCGGCGGCCCCAGCGGCGTCTTCGACCAGTCGAAGTCGCGGATACGCCCGACCA
>JACRCT010000497.1 GCA_016218885.1 Deltaproteobacteria bacterium
AGTACTTGAGGATCCCCTTGAGGCTCCCCTCGGAGGCCTTTCTCATCGCCGCATTGACGTCGTCCTTGTTCGCCTCCTTCTCGACCTCCACCACGAGGTCCACCAGCGAGACATTGGGGGTCGGGACGCGGATCGCCAGGCCATCGAGACGGCCCTTGAGCTCAGGCATCACCTCGCCCACCGCCCTGGCCGCGCCGGTGCTGGTGGGAATCATCGAGAGCGCGGCGGCCCTGGCCCGGCGCAGGTCCTTGTGCGGCAGGTCGAGGATGCGCTGGTCGTTGGTGTAGCTGTGGATGGTGGTCATGAGCCCGCGCACGATCTTGAAGTTGTCCATCAGCACCTTGGCCATCGGCGTCAGGCAATTGGTGGTGCAGGACGCGTTGGAGATCAGGTGGTGCTTCTGGGGGTCGTAGCGCTGATCGTTGACGCCCATCACCACCGTCAGGTCCGCCTTCTTGGCGGGGGCGCTGATCAGCACCTTCTTGGCGCCGGCCCCGAGGTGCTTCTCAGCAGCCTCGCGCTCGGTGTAGCGGCCCGAGCACTCCAGGACCACGTCGACGCCCCTCGACCTCCAGGGGAGCTTGGCCGCGTCCTTCTCGGCGCTGACGACGATCTTCCGGCCGTTGATGACGATGGCGCCCTCCTCGGCTCTCACCTCGCCTCGGAAGTTGCCGTGAACGGAGTCGTACTTGAAGAGGTGGGCGAGGGTAATGGGAGCATCGATGTCGTTGATCACCTCGATGTCGAGCTCCTCCTTGCGCTCGATGGCCGCCCTGAGCAGGCACCGTCCGATTCGTCCGAAGCCGTTGATCGCGTACTTGACCGCCATGGTTGTTCCCCTTTCCGGTGGCACGCCCCCGCCCCCCTGGAAGACGCGGAAGCTGGGAGGGGCTTTCGCGAACGACAACCCGCTTTTGGGGCCCGCCCCGAACGGAAAGATGGGATTCGCTCGACGGGGATGCCCTCCTCGTCTCATCTCGCTCCCAAGGCCGGCGGGCAGCCAGAAGGCTCGTCGTTGCGCGCGGTTGTCTGGCCGGCCGGAGAACCGGGCGCTCGCGTCGGATGTCAGTCTCTCGTGCGGCAGTTGTGGAATAGGATGCTCGCGCAAAGCTTGGCACTAGAGAGGCCCTTCTCGATGAGGCAGGCATGAAGCTCCGTGAACCCGCACGCATGAGGTTCCACGTGCGAAACCAACATGGCGAGCTCGAGGTCGGTACCTATGCCGAGCTGCGCACGCTCTACCTGCGGCAGTTCATCAGCGACGACGACGAGATCCGCCGCGAAGGCAGCGACCGCTGGGTGAAAGCCGGGGCCATGCCCGACCTGCGCTCGGCCAAGCCCCGCCCCTACTTCCACGGCAACGAGTTCGGCTGGCTGGTGGTGGCGATCACCGTCTTCACCCTCTTGCTCTTCTTCGTGATGAACCACTGAACCCAAGACGCGCCTTGACCGCAGCACCCTGGTCGGGTTGACTCGCCGTCCACTCTCATCCCCCGGGGTTTGCCCATGCCGCGCGCCCGCAGCCACGGCAGCGAACACGAGGTCCGCGTCACCCGTGACCTCTCCGATAATTGGGCAGTGGAGATCGCGCCGATCCCCGCCTCACCGCGCAAGTGGGAGCCCTACAAGCCCGAACCCGCGGTTCTGCTCGTGAAGCTGCATGCCACCAGCCGCGACGCCGCCGCCAGGGCCGCCCTAGAGCAGCTCAAGCAGCAGGGCAAGATCGACGACTTCAGCGTGTAGCGGTGGGTTCGGCCCCAGCAGCATCGGTGCCAGCGTCGCTCGCCGGCTCGCGAATATTCTCCAGGGGAGCCAAGGGCCCGCTTTCCCCAGCATCGCGCCTCGCAGCACCTGCTGGGTGAGGCGATCCTCCTCCCGCCAGCCGTATCGCCGTCGCGCCGCTCTCCGACCGGTTGATGAACCGCCGCTCCCAGGCCTTCTCGCCAGCCCGCGCAAAGAGCCGCATGTCCCCGCCGCGCACCCGCCCCGCCCCACCCCGCGCGCGCTCGATCCTCCAGCTCCTCCCGCCGTCGAGGGTGGAGATCATCCCCGTGGGGCAGCCAAACACTGCGACCTGGGGGCTCAGCAGCACGCCTTCGACCGAGGGGGCCTGCGCCGCCTGGGCGCACTCGGGGCCGGGCTCGCCTACCGGGACGGGTGCCTCGGCCTCGCCGCCGCGAAAGAACCTCGGGCGGGTGACACCTTCGGCCGGTCCGTCGAGAGCAACCTCGAGCCCCGCCAAGGTGAGCGTGCCACCGCCCAGGTGAAGCCCCACCGAGCGCACCAGCGCGGGCACGTTGGCGAAGCGGAATGCCTTGGAGCCCGAGGGGCGCAGGGCGACCTGGCTCCAGGTCCATTGCAGCGCACCGCCGGCCTGCTCCGACTGCCAGCGCTGCGAGCTCGCCACCGCGATGGCACCCGCTGGGCTCACGGCGATCGCCTCCAGGCGCTTGTCGACCGTGACGTCCCCCGCTTCGCGCGGCTCGGGCAGCTCGAGGCGCACCTCGTGGAAGAGCTTGCCGGCGTCCCAGCTCACCGCGAGCCCTGATGAGTCCTCGCACAGGCCTGCCACCAAGCTCCCCTCCCCCGCGAGCTCGGCGACGGCACAAGGCATCGGCACCACGCGCGGGTCCTCGGCGGACGCCAGGAGGATCAGGAAGGGGGCTCCCTCGTTGGAGCCTGCGGCGAAGAGCCGGCCTGCAGCAGCGAACACGCGCGGTATCGTCGCGGGGACTGCCACTGGGCGCACCTCGCCGTCGCCAGAGTCGAACGTCGCGGAATGGCCGTCGGTGGCGAGCGTGGAGCCCCCGGCGAAGGCCACGTCGACCGCGCGCGCGAGCATGGGCGAGGCGGACGTCCAGGCGGAGGTCTCAGAAGGCTCACCCTGGCTACCCGCAGCCGGTGGAAGCGGCGACGGTTCGGCGGAGGGAGCGGACGCGGATGGGGGCGAGGAGCGGGGTAGCCGGATGGCGACATACATTGCGGTGGCGCAGACCAGCACCAGCGCGACTGCCCCGAAGGCCAGCGCGGCGAGGAGGAGGCGATGGCGGTTGCCGTCGGTCGGCTCAGTCATGCGAGGGCGAAGCCACGCTACCTGGCGTCGGAATACCGAGGCTCCTTGGCGTACTTGCGCAGGGCCACGAAGATGTCCGGGATGGCCGAGGAGTTGGCCTTGTTGGCGATCCAGGTCGGGAGCGAACCGCCGGGGTCGGTGAACAGGTAGTAGGTCGCGCGGGTCTTGGTGCCGTCCCCGATCGGCTCGAGCAGCCAGGTCCCGTCGTTGACCTTGACGCGAATGACCCCGTCTTTGGGCTCCGGGCCCTTGTCGCAGACGGTCCAGCGGCTCTTAGGTAGCCCTTGCCTTCCTTCCAATCGCTCTCATCCGCCACACGGATGGTGTAGTCGCGACGGGAGGCCAGCGGGGCGTTGATGAGCGAGTAGAAGTACCAGACCTTCTTGCCATTCAGCTCCTCGGTCGCGAGGACCTTGCTCTCCTCGGTGTAGGGCATCGTTTCCTTGTAGCGCTCGAGGTCGGTCAGCACCCGGAAGACGGCAGGCGGTGGGGAGTCGATCTCACCGACCGACTTGAGCTCCTTGATGTCGCTGCCTTCCTTCGCTCGCGAGTGGACCGTGACACCTTTGGACTCGGCCTTCACCTCCCACTTGGCCTCCTTGTCCTCCTTCGAAACCGCGCTGGCCTCTTCGGCCCCGGCGGTGGAGGCCAACAAGGCGGTGGCGAGGATGGCGGGGAGCATGAGGGGTTCCTTTTCGAACAGGTCGGCCAGTGTAGCAGACGTGCTCCAAGTGCTGCTGTTCAACCACGCAGTGGAAGCAGGGTCGTCCCTTCGGATGCCAACCAGGTTCATGCTATCGTCCCCACCGTGCGCTCCCTCATCTTGACCGCCCTGGTTTCCGCCGCGCTCGCGCTGGCCCTGCCGGCGTTCGCGACGGACGATCTCCTGGCCCCGCTGGTCGGGCCGGACGACCCCTTGGCCCCGCTCACCTCCGAGCCGACCAAGCCCAAGCCAAAGCCTGGGAAACCGAAGCCCGCCAAGCCGGCGCCGGGCAAGCCCAAGCCGAAGCCGCCGGTCGTGGAGCCTTCTGACGAGCCGGAGGTGGACAAGCCCCCCGTCACCAAGAAGGTGAACGCCGAGCGGATCACGGTTCGCGGCGTGCCCCCGATGGCCCTCAAGTCAGGCCAATCGGCGACGCTGACCTTCAGGATCCTCGACGGGGCGGGCAAGCCCATCGCCGCGGAGCTTCTGCTGCTCACCAACGTCGGGACGATCACCGCCGCCGTGGAGGTCAACCCCGGGGTGTTCACCGCCACCTATGCCGCACCGGCCTCTGGCCACGACACCAGCGCCGTCGTGCATGCCGAGGTCAAGAACGCCGCCCGGCCGACCAGCTTCGACACGAAGATCATGCTCGTGCTCACGCCCCCGGAGACCCAGCCGATCATCGCGACCGAGCCCAAGCACGCTCCACGGCCCGCGCGAGTTGCCTTCGGCGACAGGCTCCAGGCAACCGCGGGCAAGACCTCCACGGTGCGCTTCCAGATCGAGGACGAAGACGGCAACCCCATCGTCCCCGCCGACCTGAAGCTTCGCGCCGACAGCGGTCGTTTCGAGAACGTTCGCGAGGAGGGAGGCTCCTTCGTCGCGGACTACATCGCGGAGGACGGCGCAGGCGAGGTGACCGTGATGGCCTAGGCGGGCGGTGACCGCCTGCTGGGCGAGGGGATCATCTCGGTGGAGTCGAGGGGGTCCAAGACGCTCGGCTTCGGTCTTGGCGCGTACGTGGGCGTGCTCCCCAACTTCGGGCTCAAGGCCGCCAGCCCCCGATTCGAGATGAACCTCGAATTGAAGGTTCTCCGCGTCATCCGCCTCGGGGCTTTGGTCGGCTACTTTCCAGCTTCCAAGGCGGGGGTCGATGAGACAGTCGACCCGAAGCAAGTCGTCACTGTGCGCCAGGCGGACTTCAGCTTCAACGTCATCCCCCTACTGTTCCGGGCCGCCTACCAGCAGCCGGTTGGTCCCATCGACCTGTACGGCGGAGGGATGATTGGCGTCGCCTTTGTGAGTGGGAAGGCCGTCGCGGTTCAGAGCCGGACCGAAGCCAGCATCGAGGAAACGCCCCTCAACGCGGCCGTCTTCCTCGGCACTGGTCTTACCCTCGGCCCCGGACAAGTCGTCCTCGAGCTTCGCTGGAGTTGGTTGTCGCTTGACTACAGCGACGACGTCATCGACCTCAGCAATGAGCCAGGGAAGCTCGGAGGGCTTTCTGGCGCCTTGGGGTACAAGCTCGAGTTCTGAGGGAGCAAGGCCCTCACCCCTGCCCCCTCTCCCAACGGGCGCTGCGCGCCCTGGGAGAGGGGCATCCCTTGTCGCCGCAGCTGTAGCTGCTCCAGTACCTTGAGCGGGCTCAGCCCAATTGGCCAAGGGCCCTTCTCAGCGCGCTCACCACGGCCTGAGGAGTGCGCAGTACCTCGGCGTTCGTGAAGCGGATGACGCGCACTCCCTGAGTCTCCAGGTAGTTGGTTCGGGCGGCGTCGTATTCAGGGCCGACGCCCGTCTCGTGCTGGCGGCCGTCAACCTCCACTGCCAGGCGCTTCTCGACGCAGTAGAAGTCGAGGATGCACGCGCCGAACTGGTGTTGGCGGCGGAATTTGTGGCCATCAAGTTGGCGCCCGCGCAACAGCTCCCAGAGCGCCCGCTCGGGCAAGGTCGCTCGCCGACGAAGCCCTCGACAACGTTCCTTCATGGAAGACGCAATTCGCCCCCCTCGGTAGCTCATCATTCTTCCCCTCCCTCGGTTCGAGACGAGAGAAGGCTAGCCGATGGGTCTGACATCGCAGCGAGCGAGCCGCGCCCGCAGAGTACCGCAGCGGAGACGGAGATGCGCTCGATGAACGGGTCGGACGAGCCCCTCTCCCAGGGCGCGAAGCGCCCGCTGGGAGAGGGGGCAGGGGTGAGGGCCCTGCCTGTCCCTCCCTCCCTACCCCAACCGCTCCCTCATGCCCCAAGCGATCTTCGTCGCCACCGCCATGATCGGCAGCTGTGAATTGACGCCGATCGAGGTCGGGAAGAGCGAGCCGTCGGCGACGTAGAGGCCGGGCAGGTCGTAGGTCTCACCGTTGGGCGCGACGACCGCGGTTCGCGGATCGCAGCCCATGCGTGCGCTCCCGAGGGGATGGAACGCCGCACACTCGAACCTCCGTGCGGGAATCCGCTCGTCAATCGCCTTGAGCCCATCGGGGCTGGTGATCGGCTGGGAGCCGAGGATGGGCAGGATCACGCTGTGGGCCCCCGCCTCGAAGAAGCATTCTCCGAGCACCCTCATCCCCTCGAGCATCCGTGCCTTGTCGCGCGGGTGCATCTTGTAGACGAGCAGCGGCTCCCGCCCGGGGACGCTGAAGATGCGCCCCCCGCCCTCGTCGTGGACCATCCCGCCGAACAGCGCCAGGTGGGGGATGCGCCGCACCCGCGCGTCGAGCTCCCGCCCTATCCCCGGGAGTGCCGATGCAGTGACGTTGGTCGGCACCCAGATGCCCACGAACGTGATCCCGCGCTCGGCCAGGGCATCACTGTAGATGCTTTGCAGCGCGCCCTTCCATCCCTCGACCCGCTCCTCGAACTCGGCGGCGACACGGAAACCCGGGTGCAGAGTGACGTGCCGCCCGAGCTGTCGGCTGCGCCGCCCGACCTTGGAGCGCGCGAGGATCTTGGGGGTGTGCAGGGCCCCGGCACAGACGACCACGGTGCGCGCGCTCACCCTCAGCTTCCCTCCCCTTCCTCCATGAGGACCATTGAGCACCCGCCCCGAGAGGCCTGCCGCGCGGCCGTCCTTCTCGACCACTCGCTCGACCAGGCAGTCGGAGTAGACACGCGCCCCCCGGGCCTGGGCCTTGCGCAGATAGGTCAGATCGACCGAGAGCTTGGCCTTCACCGGACACCCGAAGGTGCAGCGGCCCGATCCGCGGCAGCCCTGCGTGTTGCGGCGCACCGGCTTGATCGCCAGCCCCCGTCGCGCCGCACCCTCGGCGAAGAGCGCGCTGCCCCGGCTGCGCATCTGAACCGGTACCTCCTCCACGTGGATCTCGCGCTCCACCGACTGGTAGGCGTACTCAAGGTCGCGGGCGAGGTATCCCGTGAGCCCCTGCTCGCGCTGCCAGCGCTCCAGGACCCCCTCGGGGATCCGGAAACACACTCCCCCGGTCATGGTCGAGGAGCCTCCCACCGTGCGCCCGGTGAGGATGTTGATGACCGGCGAGTCGCCGATCCCCAGCGCGACCTGGGCCCCGGCGAGCCTCGCCATGTGGCGCAGGGTCTGCGTCGGGCGCCAGTTTCCATAGACCTCTGGGGGCACGTAGCCCCCCTCCTCGAGGATCACCACGTCGAGCCCGGCCTCGGCCAGCTCCTTGGCGATCACCGCCCCGGATGCCCCCGAGCCGACCACCGCGACCTCCGCCGAGAGCTCCAGGTCGCCGCCAGCGTCCCGGCCCTGCACCACCGACGTCATCAAGGGACCTCCACGAGCGGCCTGCCGTCGTAGCCCGTCTCGCGGCTCGCCTCCGGGTGCTCGTAGTAGACGAGGCACAGGTAGAGCTTCAAAGGCACGAACAGGATGCCGAAGGGCCCGTGCTCGAAGCGGCCAAGATGGCGCGCCCGCTCCCCCTGAGGCAGGTGGGTGAAGCGCACCAGCCGACCAAGCAGCACAAGTGGCGAGAATTGGAGGAAGACGGCTGCGATATGGACGAGCAGGCGGGCGACCAGCCCGGCGCGCTCGAGAAGATCGCGCAGCTCAGCCACCGCGAAATCGAGCCGGGACTCGGCCACGCCACGGCCGCCGTCGAAAAGCGTGCGCGCCATCTCGCGCAGCACGCGGAAAGAGCTCTCTGGAAGTGTCCGCATCTGCCGCGGGTGTCCCGCCCGCACCTGCCGGCGCTGAGAGGAGCCGCCGCCTCGCGGGGGGCTCCCCCGACCTAGAACGCGTGGGGGCTCCTCGCTGTTTCCCGACTCGCGGCGAAACACCCCTCAGGACTGCCGCAGGGCCGCCTCGAGCGCGTTGGCCAGGAGCATGGCGACGGTCATCGGCCCCACTCCGCCGGGCACGGGCGTGATCGCCGAGGCCCGCTCCACCGCGACCTCGAACTCCACGTCGCCCACCAGCTTGCCGTCGGCGCCGCGGTTGGTCCCCACGTCGATCACCACGGCCCCGGGCTTGATCCACCCGCCCTTGACGAGCTTCGGCCTCCCGATGGCGGCGACCAGCAGATCGGCGCGCCCCACCTCGGAGGCGAGATCGGCTGTCCTGGAATGGCACCAGGTGACCGTGGCGTCAGCGGCGAGCAGCATCAACCCCATCGGCCGGCCGACGATCGCCGAGCGACCCAGCACGACTGCTCGCTTGCCCCGCGGGTCGAACCCTATCTCCTCGAGCAGGCGCATGACGCCCGCCGGCGTGCATGGCCGAACCCCCGGCCGCCCCAGCGCAAGGTTTCCGGCGTGCACCGGGTGGAACCCGTCCGCGTCCTTCTCCGGCGCGACCGCGGCGATGATCGCGTCGGCGTCGACCTGCTTGGGCAACGGGAGCTGCACGAGGATCGCGTGGACGCTCGGATCCGCGTTGAGCTTGTGGACGACCGCCAGGACCTCCTCGTGCGTGGCAACGGCCGGCAGGTGGTGTTCGGTCGAGACCATGCCGGTCTCTTCGCAGCCCTTGCGCTTGCTCGTCACGTAGCTGAGAGAAGCCGGGTCGTCGCCTACGCGCACCACCGCGAGGCCTGGTACCAAGCCCTTGTCTTGCTTGAGGCGCGCAACGCCCGCCGCCACCTCTGACCTGACCTTCGCCGCGACCGCCTTGCCGTCGATGATGCGCGCTGCCATGTCGTCCTCCTCCCAAGAATGTGCGACGCAAGGATAGCCAACTTGTGTCTCCTCCCAAGGTCCTTCACGTGGAGGTCCGTGATGCGTCGCGACGCCGCCTCTTGATCGGGCACGCAAGCCCGCCCCACCGACCGGGAGCAGGCCGGCCAAGAAGAACCCTGCCGGCCCGTTCGCGCGGGTCAAGCCCAGGCGGCGGCTGACTCGCCCCACCAGAATCTCGCTCTCCCGCTTTTCGTCCTGGTTTCACGCACTTACAGATTTCCACCCCGGGTTGCCTTCGGCCCACGGCACCTTCGGCTCCCTGGTGGCCGACCGAGCCCCCTCGGAACAGTCCACGACTGGACTCTGTTGCGCGGGCCATGAAATCGCATACCTCCACGAAGGTTCGAAGGCGCTGCGACGGCAAGCCGAGGCGAGGCTGGGTCGCCTGGGCTGGTTGCGCTGCAGTCACTGCCGTCCTGGGCCTCGTGCCCATCGACGCCCATGCTGCAGGCCAGATCTGGGCGGAGCCAGCCTCGGTGAAGGTGCAGCCGGGCACCTCGCCCAAGAGCGCCCGGACGGCCCGCCTGTCGGCCGCCATGAATGAATTCGAGGCCTTTCAAATCGGCATCCACGCCGATGGCTCAGCCGTCAAAGGCGTGAGGGCGAGGGCGAGCGACCTCACGGGCCCCGGGACCATCTCCGCAAGCGCGGTGCAGCTCTACCGGCAAGACTTCCTGGACGTGAAGCAACCCTCGGGAGGCATCGGCCAGGCCGGGCGCTGGCCGGACGCGTTGGTGCCGGCCATCGACGACGTGGTGGGCGAGCCCAGAGACGCCTTTCCCTTCGACGTCCCCAAGGGCGAGTCGCGGGCGATCTGGGTGGAGGTCCTGGTGCCGCCCAACTCGACCCCCGGCGTCTACCACGGGTCAGTGCACGTGGAAGGCGACGGGCTGAGCGAGGAGGTACCCGTCGAGCTCGAGGTCTTCAACTTCCAGCTCCCCTCCACACCGTCGCTCGCCACCGCCTTCCTCGCCTTCTCCGGCAACGTCTGCCGCGCTCATACCGGCTCGTCCGGCTGCGGCTCCGACGAGGCGGCCGCGGACCTGCTGGCCCGCTACCAGCAGCTGGCGCTCGACCACCGCATCACGCTGCCCAACATCTTCGTCCTCAGGAACGAGGGCAATGACTGGTCTGCGTTCGACAAGGTATTCGGCCCGCTGCTCGACGGGACGTCCCCGACTCGCCTCTCGGGAGCGAAGATGACCTCGGCCCAATACACCTGGTCGCGCGACCTGGGCACCTACGGCGCCTTCGCGCGCCACTTCCGCGACAAGGGTTGGCTCGACCGGGTCTATGACTACGCGGCGGACGAGCCGCCCTACGGCGGCGAGTGGAGCGACATCGCCACGCACGCCCAGCAGGCCAAGGCGGCCGACCCCGATCTCCGAGTGCTGGTGACGACCAACGTGGACCTCGCCACGGAGCATGCGGTGCTCGGCGACTTGGACCTGATGGTGCCCATCGTCAACCACATGGAGAGCCCGGCGGCCCCCTTCCAGGGCGACCAGCGACCCAAGTACGACTCGTTCGTGGCGCAGGGCAAGACGCTGTGGCTCTACCAGAGCTGCATGAGCCACGGCTGCTCCTTCGGTGGCGCCGAGCCGGGGACGAGCTGGCCGAGCTACATGGTGGACGTGTCCGCAGTGCGCAACCGACTGATGCAGTGGGCCGACTTCCGGGCGAACGTCACCGGAGAGCTCTACTACGAGACCGTCCTCGCCTACTCGGGCGACGCCTGGTCGGACCAGTACCAGTTCAGCGGCAACGGCGACGGAACTCTCTTCTACCCGGGCACGCCCTCGCGCATCGGGGGCCAGACCGACATCCCGCTGCCCTCGATCCGCCTAAAGATGATTCGCGACGGAGTGGAGGACTTCGAATACCTGTCACTGGTCTCCCGGCTGGGCGACGACGAGTTCGCCAGGCGAGTCGCCTCCGAGGTCCTTCCGACCCTCTACCAGGCGAACCAGGACGACCCCTCGAAGATCGAGGAGGCGCGCCAGAAGCTGGCCCGCCGCATCCTCGAGCTGCGCAGCGACAGCACCGACAAGCCAGGCGCCCCCACGGCCCTGGCTGAATCCGGCTCGCCCCGGTCGTCCGGGAGCGGCTCGCTGGGCACTGGCGGCTGTGGCAGCAGC
>JACRCT010000498.1 GCA_016218885.1 Deltaproteobacteria bacterium
AGCAGGATGCCGGTTGGAGCGCCCAGGCAGCGCTCGTGGTCAGAGGGCGGCGTGGCCGAGCCGCCGGTGCACACTCGCAACTCACCTTCTTCGAAGCAAAGCCTCTTCCTTCTCGCGCAGCGCGGCCTCCCGAGCCGCCAGCACCCCCTTCGGATCGACGCGCACCAACACCACGAGCTGGTCGGCGGGATCGTACCGGACCGTGACCGTTTGCCCCTCGCGCAGACGGTTGTTCGCGGCCTCGCTGTGCAAGAGCACCTCGATCGCCTTCGCGCGGAAGGGAGCCGCGTCGGCTGGCTTCACCTCGTAGACGACCGAGTAAGCGGATCGCAGCCGCGAGCCGGTCGCCTTCATCAACATCGTGGAGGAGAGAACCTCCGCCTTCGCCTCGACCCCCGTCTTGAGCACCTTGCGGCGCCGGAACAGGTTCACGCCGTCGTGCAGCCTCACGTCGATGAGGTAGCTGATCACCATCGGGAGCGACACCGACAGCACCACGACGACGATGACGAAGGCCAAGACGGGCATGCCGTCGACCATATCAACGCCTGTGTCGTCGCCCAACGGGATAGTCCAGGGGGCTTCGGGGGCGCGAAGCCGGAGCCTCGCGCTGGTCTCTTGGATGTGACGCGCGAGCAGCTCCTTGCCCGTGCCGCTCTCGCCGAGGATGAGCACCTGGAGGTCGGTCCGGGCCACGCTGGTCGCGCGCCCGCACCACATCCAGGAGGGCCGGGCTCTTCCCGAGGATCTGGGGCTTCTGCTGGGCCACTGGACGCTCGCTCCGTGAGAACGCGCCCAAAGTAGCGAAGCAGATGCATGCCTCTCATCGGCGGCACAGCGGCGGCAGTGCGGCGGAAGTTGGCTTGGGTCCGGACGGTGGTTCCGTCAGTCGCCGTCAGGCTCGGTCAGGCCCAAATCACCGAGCGTGATTCTCGAACGACTCGGCCCTCTGTTCAGCCCGTCCCCCCGCCTCGAGCGCGCAGGCCCGGTAGTGAGTCTCAGCTACGGCGTCTTCCAGGAGGCAGCGAGTCAGATGAACGCGGGTCGCCTCCGTTCGGTGGAGATGACACCGCTTGCTGGACCTTCCATTCGCGGAATACGGCCTCGACGTCGGGGAGGAAGGGCCGATCACTCAAGACGCGCGCCTGGCGGATACGGTCGATGCGGAACATACGCACCGCCGTTTTCTCGACGTCACGGCACAGGAGGTACCAGGCGGGCGTCTCGACGAGCAGGCCGTGGGGCTCGACCGTGCGTTTGGTCGGGGTGCCGCGGCGATCGACGTAGTCGAAGGCGAGGCACAGGCCTCTGGTGAAGCACTCCTCGACAGCCGAGAGGAGCTCAGGGGCCATCTTGCCGAGGTCGGCGTAGATCCGCGGCGAAGCAGGGCGACCGACGACGACGCGCTTGACGAGCGCCCGGAGGGCGCGGGCGCGCTCCTTCGGCAGGCTCGCGAGCACCTTGTGCAGCCCACGCTTGGCAGCGTCGTTCCAGGGCAACGACGTGGCGGACGCGGACAGCGTCGCTGCCAACCACAGGGCGATGAGCTCGTTGATCGCGAAATGGACGGCGACGATGCCGCGGTCGCGCTCCAGGCGGATGCCGCCGCCAGGCCCCGACTGCGATTCGATCGGCACGCCGTGCCCGCGCAGCGTGGCGAGATCGCGCAGCACCGTCCGCTCGCTGACGCGGAGGTCCCGCGCGAGCTCCTGCACGGTGGCGCTTTCGCGGGCGCGCAAGAGGGCCTGCAGATCCACCACTCGATCGACGCGTTTCAGGAGGACCTCCTCAGATGACTGACAATTTCTGTCAGGGATGCTTCGTATACCAGATCCATGAAGCACGTCCTGCTCGCCGCCGCCGTCGCTGTCGACGTCCTCGCCGGCTGCACCAACCCCACCAGGAGTACCGCCATGAGCACCGTTTCGCCCGCCACCCCTCTCCGCCTCTTTGTCGACGACGCCGGTCCCCAGGACACCCTGCCCGTCGTGTTCCTGCACTCCGCCGGCGGCGACAGCAGCCATTTTGCCGACCAGCTCGTGCACCTGCGCCTGACCCGCCGCGCCCTGGCCGTCGATCTCCGTGGCCACGGTCGTTCCCCGCGCGGGTCTTCGTTCGCCATCGACGACGCCGCTGCCGACGTCATTGCTGCCCTCGCGGCGCGCGGCATCGAGCGGTTCGTGCTCGTCGGCCACTCCTGGGGCGGCGCGGTTGCCGTTGCGATCGCAGGACGGCTGCCCGCGCACGTCGCCGGCTTGTTGTTGCTCGATCCTGCCAGTGACGGGCGCCTCATGCCGAAGCAGGTTGCGGACGGGCTGATGAGCTCGCTGGAGACCAGCTACGAAGCCGTCGTCGGCGGCTACTGGGCCTCGATGCTCGAAGGGGCACGTCCCGAGGTTCGAGACCGTTTGATGCCGGAAATTCAGAGCGTTCCCCACGACGTCGTCACCGGCACGCTGGCGTCGCTGCTGACCTTCGATCCCGTCACGCCGTTGTCGCGGTACTCTGGGCCCAAGCGCTCGGTGATCACACGCCTCAACGATCGTCCGGACGCCTACCACCGCGTCGTCGAGGGCCTGCCCGTCACGCGCGTCGAAGGCACGGGCCACTGGCTGCAGCTCGACAAGCCCGTAGAGATAAACAAGGCTGTTGACGCCTTCGTCGCAGAGGTAGAGCGCTAAAGACCTTGATCGCCGATGCAGCGAGCACCCTCCAGGCGCACCGAGCGTGCGTGGGAGACCCCGCGGCGAAGCAGGCCGCGCCGATGTGCCGCAAGCTCGAGTGAGGCGCCGCAGAAGGCTGCGCTCCCTGGCCAAGCCGCGGCCGACACACTTCGAGCAACGCGAGGCCCCGTCCCGGCGAACCGGAGCGGGGCTTCCTGTTCATCGAAACGGGGCCGGAGCTACTGGCCGAGGATCTGCTTGGCCTTCTTCTTGTCGGCTTCGAAGGTGAAGTGCGAATAGACCTGGAAGGCGTTCTTGGAGTCGACGATGCGCGCCTTGCAGAGCTCAAGCGCCTTGAGCTTGCCGGGGGAGAACTGGAACAGGTCGATGAGGTCGCCGACCTGGTCGACGCTGAAGTAATTCGAGGAGGCCGCGGTCGAGAGGACGTCGGTCTTCTTGTTCTCGAAGCTCTCCGCCTTGATCGCTTCCTTGAGGGCGTTGAAGTCGCCAACGAACATCGGCTCGCGGCGGTCGTGGTGCTCACGGCCGCCGTGCCCGTGCCCACCGTGTCCACCTGGGGGCGGCATGGGCTGGCCACCGGTGCTCACGGACACCGAGAGGGTGTTGCCGCCGGCGCTGGCGGTGGCGGTGACGGCGCCCGGAGCAGGAGGACCGGGAGGCGGCTCCAGCAGGTTGATAATCTCGATGACAATCAGCTTGTTCTTCTCGGCGCGGATGCGGACTTCGCTGCCGCCGGGGACATCGATGACGCCTTCGGCCAGCTTCTCGCTCTTGAAGGGTGAGGGCCAGGAGTCGACCTTGATTTGGTGTCGCCCGGCGGCGAGGTCGTTGACGGTCCAGGACTCCCGGAGGTTGGCGACGTTCACCTGCTTTCCGTCAACGAAGAGGGCGAACGGCTCGTCGGCGTTGACGACGAGGTTGCCGGAGGTGGGGTTGACGGTGAGGGCTGCGAGCAGGACCAATGAGAGCATCAAGGTGCTGTCCTCCAGGAAAGGGGCGGTTTCCTTCGTTGCTGTTGAGTAGACCCACGAGGTGCGAGGCGAGTGCAACTTGTCCGCGCGCCGCCCGAAACACACCACGATTCGCGGGGCTAATCCTCCTCGGCGGGGAGCCCGGGATGCGCCCGACTCATGGCTGCTTGCGCCTAGGACGAAGAAGGAGGCTTCCGCGCCAGAGGACCCACCGCACCCAGCGCCGATCGTCGGGTCCGGAAGCCTCGTCTGGCTGGTTGCCGAGGCTTGAGATGGCGCGAAGGCACACACCTACCGATCGTCGGCGCAAGTGGCGCTCGGCTTCGGTCTGGAAGCGTGTCGCAAGCCTGCGCAGGAGCTGACCATAGACCCGGGGGTGGGGGCCGGCTGGGGCTCGTAGGCATCGGCTTCCGGAGGGTACCTTCGGGGCCGGCGACGTCCTTCTCGGTCCTCGATCCTGGTCTCGACCTCGAGATAGTCATCCAGGTCGGCAGGATCGGCATCGCAAAGGTTGGCCAAGTCGCCGATCTGGCCCACTGGAGTTCTATACGTATAGAACTCCCGGGCCTAAGTGCCCGAAATCACTGAACTGGCCTTTGACGCGGCGCGTCGGGAGTCCGGGTACTCCCGACGGCGCAACCCGCACGAGTCATGACTCGCAGCGCCCCCGATCCACTCCGTCGTCGGGGCTCAGTCCCGCCGGACGCAGCGGCAGCAGCAGGTCGAGCACGCCGTGCCGCGGGCGGTCGGGATCCACGAAGCCCGACTCCACCAGCAGGGCCCGCAGAGTCTCCTCGACGAGCCCCACTTCGCGCTCGCTGGCCCTCGGGGGCGCCGCCGCCTCCTCAAGGGTCCGGCTCTTCCTCGCCTGGAAGCACTCGTAGACGTAGAGCATCACCGCCTGTGCGAGGTTGAAGGACGGCTGTTCGCGGCCTGCCATGTGGTGCAACCAGGTGCCGCGGGGCGCCTTCGAGGTGGCGCCAGCAGCAGCCCGCCGCTCCAGGCGGCCGATCAGCAGCAGGAGCCCGTCGAGGATGGAGCGCCAGCTTTATGTTCTCGGTGACCGGCCCGGTGACGAGCAGGCCGTCGGGGTGGCGCGGCGAGGCCACCACCCGGATGCCGAAGCGGCCCAGGTCGAAGGCCAAGGTCCCCAAGACGTTGATGTCGGCCTCCCAGGCGTTGCAGCCCCCGGCGCTCACCTGGCGCAGCTTCAAGGAGCGCCCGAAGAGCTTGCGCAGCCGCTCCTCGAGCGCGCCGGCGGGGACCATGGCCCCGCCGCTCAGCACTCGAACCCCTCCTCGGCCCGGCGCTCTCCGGGGGGCCCGCGGCGCTACGCCTCGCGGCCATCACGCTGGTGGGGTCCCCGCAAGGACGTCTCGCGGATCGACGCGCTCCTGGGCCTGACCCGTCTCCAGGAACAAGGGCTCGGCCATGCCCTGGTCCAGGCCTTCGTGTCCCTGGGAGAAGCGACGGCAGAGGGCGGACTGCTGGACCTTCTCGGCCAAGACCTCGCGGCCGTCAGCCGCGAGGCGGCGGCGGGTCTGGGAGCGATCGGAACCATCCGGTCCATCGAATCGCTGCTGCCGCTCGCCGAGGGAGTCCTGACCGACGCTGCCCTCCGAGACGTGGCGCGCGCGGCCATCCGCTCCATCCAGGCGAGGCTCGGCGACGCCGCGGCCGGGAAGCTGTCGGTCGCCGAGGCAGGCTCCGGGAATCTGAGCGTGGTCGAGGGGAATGCCGGTGAAGGAGGGCTGAGCTTGAGCCGTACGCAGTGACAGGCGCCGCGGTGCGGTGCTCGTTGACGGTCGCGCTTTCCCCATTCCCCTGGAGCAACACTACTGGGGGTTCGTCGGGTCACCAGCCTTGCCGCCTTCATGCAGGCGGTGGGGCTGGTGGACGACCGCTTCGAGGGCTGTGCGATTCGTCGCGAGGTGGAGGCTGGCGCGGCGGACAGTTCAGGCGGCCGCGGTAGCGAGCTCCGCTGCGTTCGAGACTGCCGTAACAGGCTGGTTGGAAGTGGATGCCAGCGTGTGCCCCGCTCGCCTCTTCGGCTCGCCTAGCTGGGGTCTATCAAACGGATTGACCCCCACTTTCTGAAAGGTCCTGACAGGGCCAGCCGAAGTAGCAGACGCAGAGTCAGACAAGGCCGTCGAGATCTCGCCCCCCCTCTCCACGAGCCCTGAGCGAGAGGAGAGGGACCCGGGGTGGAGGGGGGAGGGGCCCATGTCGACCGACGAAGCGCGCATCGCCTATGCGGTAGAGGCATTCAAGCACCCGGAGCAGGTCAACCTGCTGCTGCGGCAGCTCCTCGGCGACGGGAGCGCCGACGTCTACGTCCACCTCGACGCGAAGACTGCCCCGTCGATCGCCCCGCGCCTGATTCGCCACCCGCGGCTGAGGGTGTTGCGGGAGCACCTGGATGTGAGGTGGGGGGACATCAGCTCCGTCGACTGCTCCCTGCTGCTGCTCCGCGAGGTGCTCGCCTCCGGCAAGCCGTACGACTTCGTGGTCCTCCGGAGCGGCCAGGACCTGATGGTCCGTCGCGGCTTCGGCCAGCACCTCGCGGGCTTCCGTGGCAAGAGCCTCCTCTCGGCGGGGCGCATCGCCGACGACGATCGGTTCTCGTCCTTCCCCAACCTGCGGTGGCCCGGGTTCGCACGCGAGCTCTATGACTCGCCGCACCCCTACCGCATCGCGCGGGCGCTGCTGATCCGCCTCTGGGAGCTCGGGCTCAGGCCGCTGCACAACCCCGACCGCCTCCCGCGGCGCTTCGCGCTCTACAGCGGGTCCGCCTGGCTCTGCCTCGCCATGCCTCACGTCGAGTACGTCCTCGGCTTCCTGAAGGACCATCCCTGGTTCTACCGGGCCTTCGAGAACGCCCTCGTGCCCGACGAGTGGTTCTTCCAGACGCTGCTGATGAACTCGCCGGTCGCCGGCGAGCTGATCGAGCGGGTGCCCGTCTACCTGAGGTGGGGCACCACAGCCCGAGATCGCAACCATCCGGTCATCCTCAGCGCCCGGGACATCCCGGAGATCGAGCGCAGCGGCGAGTACTTCGCGCGCAAATTCGACTTGGGCATCGACGCGGCGGTGGTGGACCACTTCGTCCGCAAGACGGCGCTCGCCGAGCGCGAGCGCGGCTCACCGGGCCTCGCCGAAGGGTGACGGGCTGGGGCTGGAGGGGGAGAGGATGAGCCGGTTGACGTAGCGGTCGTAGTGCCCGGCCTGCGGCACCGCGACGGACCGGTAGGCGAACTTGAAGACCGGCAGCACCGAGTACTGGACCTGGAGCAGCAGCCGGGGCCGCGCCGTCGGCACGTTGCCCCTGTGGACGCCCCAGGTGTCGGCCACGAAGCTCGTGCCCGCCTTGCCCAGGACCCGCCGGTGGAGCGCGGGGGAGTATTGGCGCTCGATCTCCTGGTCGGAGTAGGCCACGGCGCGGAAGCGCCCCGAGCCCCGCTGCGACCCGAGCACGTACTCGTGCGGCCCGTCCCCGTCGTCGACATCGGTGAGGTAGACGAACAGCTTCAGGAATCGCCAGTCGTCGTAGTCGCGGTGGAAGCGCTGCACGTGGCCGGGAGCCTGGGTCGTCGGGGCGGACCAGTCGATGCGCAGCCCGGAGATGGTCGGCGTGCACCCCAGGTAGTCCCGCGCGGCCCGCAGCAGATCGGGACGGTTGACCAGGGCGAGCACGTGCGGGCAGCGCACCACCGTGTCCAGGGGGTAGGAAGCCCGGCCGAGATCCCGGGGAGGCTCGGTGGGCTTGAAGGAGCGGCCGTCCCAGCCCACGAGCGTCTGCTCGTCGAGCCAGGCCCGGACTTCGGCGAGCTCTTCGGGCGTGAGCATGGGCGGAACGGGGGCGAGGCCGCTCTCCCGCAGGATGCGCAGGGCGTCGGTCAGGGCAGGCGGCGGCGCCAGGGGGTCGGTCCTCGGCCCGGCGAGCCGGATGCAGCCGGCCAGCGCCCCGCCGACCACTCGCCGTGCCGGCGCCCAGGGCAGCAGGCGGAGCAGGGCGACTCCCGCCCTGCTCAGCGGGCTCTTCCGGGACTCCTCCTGTAGCGGTGCGTCGTACATGCGAGGCCTCCGATCTCGTCTGGAGTAGGTCGGCGGCGGCGCCATCGCACCCGCGTCCTTTGGGGGTGTGGGGAGTGGCCGCCCGCGCCGTCCCCGACCAACGTCACCAATGACGGAAGGAGCATGGGCAGGCGCATGAACTCGCTCTTCACCAGCGTGGGGCGCCGCGTCGAGCTGCTGCGGGCCTTCCGCCGCGCCTACCAAGCGCTGCGGCTTCCCGGGAGGATCGTGGGGCTCGACAGCGATCCGCTGGCGCCGGCGCTGCGGTTCTGCGACCGCAGGTACGTCGTGCCGCGAACCGGCGCGCCGGGCTACCTGCCCCGCCTGGTCGAGATCTGCCAGCGCGAGGAGATAGGCCTCGTCTTCGCGCTGATCGACCCCGACATCCCCTTCCTCGCGGCGCAGCGCGCGCCCATCGAGGCGACCGGCGCCCGCCTGGCCGTCGTCCCGGCGGCCGCAGCCGAGATCTGCGCCGACAAGTGGCTCACCTGGAGCTGCTTCCAGCGCGCCGGAATTCCAGTGCCGCGCTCCTGGCTGCCCGGCGACCCCGAGCTCGAGCGCCAGGCGCTGCCGCTGTTCATCAAGCCGCGCCGGGGCAGCGCCTCGCACCACGCCTTCATGGTCCGCACGCGCGAGGAGCTCCGGTTCTTCTCGCACTACGTGTCCGAGCCCATCGTCCAGCAGCTCCTGCCCGGCCCGGAGATCACCAGCGACGTGGCCTGCGACCTTCAGGGGAACGTGCTGGGCGTGGTGTCCCGCCGGCGGATCGAGGTGCGCGGCGGCGAGGTCTCCAAAGGGGTGACGGTGCGCGACGAGCGGATCCTCGAGGCCTGCGCGCGGGTGGCGCGCGAGCTCGGCGCGGTGGGCCCCATCACCGTGCAGTGCCTGATGGACGGCGACACACCCCGCTTCACCGAGGTCAACGCCCGCTTCGGCGGCGGCGCGCCGCTGGGCATCGCCGCCGGGGTCGACTCCCCCAGGTGGCTGCTGGCGCGGGCCGCGGGGATGGAGATCGACCTCCCGCCGCTGGGCAGCTACCAGGTCGGGCTCTACCTCTCGCGCTTCGACGACTCGCTGCTCCTCACCGATGCCGAACGCACCCCCGCTCCGAGCGGTCGTCTTTGACCTGGACGACACGCTCTACCTCGAGCGCGACTACGTCCGCAGCGGCTTCCGCGCGGTGAGCCGGTGGGCGCAGGAGGCCCTGGCGGTCGACGCGGCCCGCGTCTTCGCCGAGCTCTGGCAGGCGTTCGAGCAGGGGGCTCGCGGCGACACCTTCGACCGCTGGCTGCGCTCGCAGGGCCTCAAGGTCGGCGAGCACCTCCCGGCCATGCTGCGGGCGTACCGCGAGCACGCGCCGTCCATCCGGCCGCTCCCCGGCGCCCCGGCGCTCCTGGAGCGGCTCCACCGGAGGCTGCGCACGGGGCTCATCAGCGACGGCCAGGCCGCGGTGCAGCGCCGCAAGCTCTCCGCCCTGGGCCTGGCGCGGCACCTCGACGCGGTGGTCCTCACCGACGAGCTGGGCCGCGAGTTCTGGAAGCCCCACCCACGCGCGTTCGAGGAGATGGTCGAGCGGCTCGGGGTCGAGCCGGCGTCCACGGTCTACGTCGCCGACAACTGCGCCAAGGACTTCCTCGGGGCCCGGCAGGTGGGCCTGAGGACGATTCGGGTCCGCCACGCGGGCGCCGAGCACTGCCTTCGCGACCCGCCGACCGAGCAGCACGCGCCCGAGGCGACGGTGGAAGGCCTTGAGGCCCTCACCCCCGGGCCCTCGCTTCTCGCTGGGGTGGAGAGGGGGGGCTTGGTCTGACGTCCCTGCTCGACTGCTAGTGTGGTGCGTCTTTTGGATTGCATCATTTCTCTTCAACGCGCCTGTCCATGTGGGGTACAGGTGCTTGCACGGAACTGCCGGCCTGTTCAGCTCAGACGAGCCAGAAGCAGCTTTGCGCCACCGGCCGATAGGTCGGAGGCTGTGAAGCAATCGAGGCAAGGTGCTCGTAGCCGGTTAGCGCACTTCAGTGCGCTTCGTAGAGGTAGCCGCGGGCTTTAGCCCGCGGTGATCGCGAGCATTTGAGCTGCCCCAGGATTGAAGGCAAGCCACGAGGCGACGGCGCAGGTCGAGGCGAGCAGGGCGGCGGGATGAGTTGCCCGGGAGAGCGCAGTGGTCGCCTCGACCGACGACCTCCTCAAGCACGTCGAGCGCCAAATTGCTCGATTCGGGTGGTCTCATGTCGCGGCTCGCCTTCTACTC
>JACRCT010000491.1 GCA_016218885.1 Deltaproteobacteria bacterium
CGTGACTGTTGGATGAGGGTACTACGGCAGGAGCGGAGGCCCGCTTGCGATATGTCTGGGCCTCCCGCTCCGTTCTAGAGGGTGAATGCCCCCGGACCCGTCATTCGCTGCCTCCGAGTCGACGCTGATCGAGGACGCGCTGCGGGGCAAGCGCGCGGCCTGGGATGCGCTCGTGGGCCGGCATGGCCACACGGTGGTGGTGTCGCTGGTGGCGCGCGGGCTCACCCCGGAGCGGGCGCGGGACGTGGCGCAGTCGGCGTGGCTGCGGCTGATCGAGCAGCAGCAGGCGGGGAGGCTCTCGAGTCTGTCGCTGCCGGGGCTCGCCATCGCGCAGGCCGGCTTCCTGGCGCGGGAGGAGGCGCGGCGGCCGGGGCGCAAGGACGCGCCGCTGGAGGACGCCTCGCAGGCGGCGGACGGAGCGCCGGATCCCGAGCGGAGGATGCTGGGACGGGAGCAGGCGGCTCGGGCGAGGGACGAGCTGGCGGCCTGCCCCCAGTCGGCCCAGGAGGTCTTCCGGCTGGCGTACGACGGGCAGGGCCTGCCGCACGCGGAGATAGCGAGGCGGGCCGGGCTCTCGCTGCAGCGGGTCCGGCAGATCCTGTGCGAGCTGAGGCAGCGGCTGAGGACGGCCATCGAGGAGGCAGATCATGACTGACGCGCCCACCACGCATCCCGCCGACGAGGCGATGTTCCTCTGGGTCGCCGGCGAGCTGGCCATGAAGGCGGCGGCGGAGCTCGAGGCCCACGTGGACGGCTGCCGGTCGTGCGCGAGGCGGCTGACCCGCGAAGCGCAGCTCGAGGTCCAGTTGTTGGAGCTCGCCAGGCCGATGCGTCTGGCCGTCGCTGGAAGCGCGGAGGTGACGCGCCGGGTGCCCACGCCGGTCTCGGTGCGGGCGCGGCGCGAGCGCCAGCACCGCGGCGTGCTCGGCAAGCTCCGGCTGCTCGTACGGGAGCGCCCCCGGGTGGTCGGGGTGATGGCGGCCGCCGCGGCGGCGCTGCTGGTGGCGGTCCCGGTGGGGATGTCGCTGCGTTCGAGGGCAGTCCAGGTCGGGCCTCTCGCCGACCAGAGCCGGAAGAAGTTCCCGCTAGGCGAGACGGCGGACCAGCGGGTGTACGGGCTGGGCGAGCACCTCGGGGTCAACACGCCGACCCAGAGCGAGGTCCGGTTCGAGTTCGAGTACTCGGACTCGGTCCCCACGGCCTACTACCTGCGGTTCGAGTCGATGGGCATCGAGAAGCGGGAGGAGGTGGAGATCGTGCTCAACGGGGTGCGCAACGGGAGAGTGACGCCGGGGATGGGCGACAACACGAAGGAGAAACGCGTCAATCTGCCGAAGAAGTACCTGAAGTCCGGGATCCCGAACGAGCTCCTCTTCGATCAGAGCTACAACCCTCCGAGCAGCGAGCCCTGGGCTCTCGCTGACGTCAGGCTGCTCGTGACGCCCTTGCCGAACTGCTCGCCGGCCGAGTGTCTGAGGGAGGCGAAGAAGCTCCACGACTTCGCGGAGGGGCGCTGGTCGCAGCTCAACATCTCGGCGGCGAACGCGTTCGAGGCTTGGAGCGCGCTGAACAAGGCGATGCTCTACCTGGAGGCGGCGCTGTACCTGGAGAACGTCGAGCGAAAACCCGACCTGTACAACCTCGTCCAGCAGTTCCTGCGCGACGCCGAGCGCACACTCGACAGCAACTGCAACAAGACGATGCTGGGCGCCAAGAAGTACGAGGAGATGCACCAGCTGGACCTCGCCCTGAAGGAGTACAAGAACGGGCTCCAGTGGTTCCCGACCGACGAGCACCCGTGCCGCGCGCGGCTGAAGGAGAAGATCGAGGAGTTCGGAGACGCGGGGGAGCCGGCGAGATGAGCCGGGCTCGGTCGGCGGCCGCCGCCGTGGGGTTCACGGTGGCCGCAGGGCTGCTCGGAGTGACGGCGCGGAGACCTGGGGCGGAGGCCGCGGCACCGGACCAGAGCGGGACGACGTTTCCGCTGGGCGAGAGCGGCGGTCGGGTCTTCGGCCTTGGCGTCCACCTCGGCGTCGACACGCCGACCAGGGATGCCGCCCACTTCGCGTTCGAGTACCCGCCAGCTTTCCCCGCGGTCTACTTCCTGCGATTCCTGGCGAGGGGGGTCGAGAAGAAGGGGGAGGTTGAGGTGGCACTCAACGGCAGCCCCATCGGCAGCGTGAAACCTGAGTTCGACGAGCATCGGCGCGAGCAGCAGCTCAAGCTCCCGAGCCGGCTCCTCAGACCCGGCATGCCGAATCGCGTGGTCTTCGACAACACCTTCAATTCGAGGACGGGGCCGCCGGAGCCATGGGCCATCTTCCGGGTCGGGCTGGTCATGAAGCTGCTCCCCGCCTGCGAGCCGGCCGAGTGCCTGCGACAAGCGAAGCGGCTCTACGACCTCGCCGTGAGTCGTTGGCACACATGCTCTCCCTCCGCCGAGGGAATCGACCAGGCGCTGCTCGCGCTCAGCACGGCGGAGCTCTACCTCGAGACCGTCGAGCCGAAGCCCGCCTGGTCCCCTGACGTGAAGCGGCTCATTCGCGAACTTGAACGGCACCTCGAAAGACGTTGCCAACAGGCGATGCAGGCCGGCCGAAGACACGAGGAGGCCCACGAGCTGGAGCGCGCCCTGAAGGAGTACGAGAGCGGTCTCCGGTGGTTCCCCTCCGATGACCACCCCTGCCGAGGCAAGCTCCAGAAGCAGCTCGAGGGGCTCGAGCGCACGCGGAAGGCGGCGCCGAGATGATCCCGGCCATGACCCCGGCTCGATGGGCTGCGCGGAGAGCGGCCCTGGCGCTGGGGCTGCTTCTGGTCGGCTCGATAGCGACGGGATTGGTTCTCTGGCCGAAGGGGACGTTCGGGCCACTCGCCGACGTCGCTCCTCCGAAACACACCCTCACCGGGACGGAGGACGGCTGGGTCTACGGCTACGGCGAGCACCTCGGCGTCACCATGCCGGCGCCAGCCGAGGCCCGCTTCGACTTCGAGGTGGCGGACACGGCACCCTCGGTCCGCTCCCTGCGGTTCGAGTCGCTCGGCATCGAGAAACGGGAGGAGGTGGAGCTCGTGCTCAACGGGGTGCGCATCGGGAGTGTGACGCCGGGGATGGGCGACTACACGAAGGAGCAGCGCGTCAAGCTGCCGAAGAAGTACCTGAAGTCCGGGATCCCGAACGAGCTCATCTTCGGCCACACGGTCAACCAGCGGGACGCGAAGCCGCAGGAGTATTGGGCGATCTCGAAGGTCGCCCTGCTCGTGAGGCCGTTGCCGAGCTGCGAGCCCGCCGAGTGCTTGAAGGAGGCGCGAAGGCTCTACGAGTCTGCGGAGCGGCTCTGGGCGAACGTCTGTTGCGGGAACTGCAAGTGGGAGGCTTGGCTGGTGCTGAACAAGGCGCTCCTCCACCTCGAGAAGGCCGAGCCCGAGTTGGACCCCGACCTCGCTGACCGGATCCAGCAGTTCCTTCGCGACGCGGACCGCACGATCGATAGCAGCTGCAGCAAGACGCTCCTCGGGGCGAGGAAGTACGAGGAGACCCACCAGCTCGATCTCGCCCTGAAGGAGTACAGGAACGGTCTCCAGTGGTTCCCCACCGACGACCACCCGTGCCGGGC
>JACRCT010000492.1 GCA_016218885.1 Deltaproteobacteria bacterium
ACCAGGAAGAGCTACTCAAGGCGCTGGACAGTCTCGGCGCGGCGCTCGCCCTCCTCGAGCTGGACGCGGCTGCTCCCGCGGAGCAGCGGGTTGAGCTGCACCTTTGGCGCGCCTCGGTGTTCCTGGCGCTCGGCAAGCGTGCCGAGGCCGAAGTCGAGGCGCAGGCTGCGTTGAGCATCGCTCCCAGGCTCGCGCTCGACCTCAGAGTCTTCCGCCCGTCGCTGGGAGAGCTGGTGAAGCAGGTGCGCACGCGGATGGGGCGGGCTTTCCCCGTGGAGATGAGCGGCCTCGTCGCGGGAGCACAGGTGCGCCTCGACGGCCACCCGGTGCAGGGAACCCTGTACGCCTTTGGCGGCAAGCACGCGCTTGGGGTCTCGGCGCCCGGTTTCCGCACAATGGTCGTTCCGTTCAGCCTCCCTCTCCAGGGGCCGCTTCCCGTTGAGCTTCCCCATTCCCTCGAGCCGGCGCTCGACAGCAGTCTGGCGGCGGTGGCCTGGCGAGGTGCGGCCGGCAGCGCCGACGCAGCGCTCCTGAGGGGCCTTGCCAGGCGACTGGGAGTTGACGGCCTCCTCATTCTCGCCGCCCGCTCCGAGCCACGCGCTGAGGCTCGAGCCTGGACGGGTGGAGGCTCTTTCGAAGAAGGCTTGGCCAGCAGCACCGCCCCGGCGAGCTCGGAAGGCTTCTCGCTCCTGGCCGACTGGAGCGCGAGCCAGCTTGCCGAGCACCCCTCGATGGCTCCGGAAGATGCGACGGCACAGGCGGGCTCGTGGCGCTTCGACACGCGCCTCTCGGTGGGCGCGGTCACTCGCGCTCGTGCCCTCGCCAGCGCCTCTGCCGCTGAGCGGACGGACCGCTTCTCCGGAATCGCCTCCAGCCTCGAGCTGGCGGCATTGCGCTCCTGGTTCGCCGCGGAGGGAGAGGCCCAGCTCACCGCACTCTCGCTCTCGGCCATGGACGTCATGCTCGGCAACGCCTCGAGCAGAGTCCGTGGGGGCGTAGGCGGGCGCGCGCGGCTCCTGCTGGGGGTCCGTTGGCCCCATTCCCTGTTCGACGCTCGGTTGGCCGTGGGAGCGAGCTGGGAGCGCTACCTGGCAGAGGACCTGGTGGCGAGCAACGGTGAGGGCGCCGGGCTCTTCCCCTCCTTCACCCGTTGGGCGCTCGAGGCCCGCCTGACCGGCGCCGTGGCGCTGCTGCAGACTTCCAGCTTGGGGACGCTCCGAGTCGAGGGCTCGGCGGGCCTCAGCCCATGGAGCAGCTGGACAGAAGAGCCACCGGACTCCACAGGGTCGGCGCCGGCGACGGCGCCGTCCGCCGCATGGGGGGCGGTCTTGAGGCTAGGTGATCGCTTCTCCATGGGGCTTTCCTACTCGGGCGAGTGGAGGCGGGTGGCCTTCTCTGGAATCGCCCGGCCGCCCTTCGACCCGCCGCTCGCGAATGCGGTACAGACCGAATGGGTCCACCGGGTCTCGGCCTTGGCCGGCTACACGCTTTAGCCAGCCGTTGCTCCGCCTTCGCCGCTGGCGCGGGCTCATGGGCCAGCCTTTCACCGTCGATGGATCCGGCCGGTCTTGACATCGACGAAGAGCTCGATCGTCTCTTCCCGGATCTCGAGTGCCAGCTTGCTCTCGAAGTCCGCGGGGCCGTTTTGGAACCTCAGGGTGTGCGAGCCCACCGGCAGCGGGTAGCGCCGCAGCGGGGTCTCGCTGGCCACCTTCTTTCCATCCACCCAGACCGCTACCCAGGGCCGAGCGTTGACCGTGACATACCCCAACCGCGCGGGCTGCTTCGCCGGTGCGCTCCCGCTCGCGGTGCGTCGCCGGGGAACCTCGCCGACTCTCCGCCCGGGAGCCGGGGCCGCGTCGCTGACCTTGGATTCCAGCGCTGGCCCCTCGAGCGGATCGGGATTCGATCGCGAAGGCTCCTGCGTCGGCGCGCCGCTCATGGGTTCTGGCACGAGTGAAGCCGGCTGGAGTGGAAGGGCAGCGGGCTCCCCCGGACGCGGCGCTGTGACCTCTGTGGAAGGTGGCTGCGCCGTCCTGGCGTTGGAGACGGGAGTCGCCTCTTGCGTTGGACGCAGGGCGGCAAACCCCGCGACCACGGCAACCAGCATCATGGCCGCCAATCCCCAAAGCATCGCCCGCGCCCGTCGACCTTGCTGCGTGTTGCCACCATCAAGGGCGGAACCTGACCGAACGGTGATTGGGCCTCGTAGCGAAGCGGTCGCGGGTGGGGCTGGGCTGGCGGGCTGCTCGGCGGCTGCATCGGCCAGCACTTGACGCACCTCTTGGAGCTTGGGACGGTCGGCGGCCTCCTTGGCCAGCATGTCCAGCAGGAGCCGCTCGAGGCGCGAAGGGACCTTGGGCCATAGCTCACGCGGCCGAGGCGGCAAAGACCCCACGTGCTGCAACAAGAGATCGACGGAGCTCTTGGCCTCGAAAGGCGGCCGACCCAGGATCAGCTCGTAGGCGATGGCGCCCAGCGCATAGACGTCGGCCGCAGGCCCCACCGGCAGCCCCCGACACTGCTCCGGCGACATGAAGCCGGGAGTGCCGAGCACCACGCCGGTGCGTGTCTCCGGGGTGTGCTCCGGCAGTTGCTGGGGCTCGCAGACCAGCTTGGCGATGCCGAAGTCGAGCAGCTTGACCGTCTGCCTCCCGCGCTGGCTCACCAGGAACACGTTCGCGGGCTTCAGATCGCGGTGGACGATCTGCGCCTCGTGCGTTGCCTCGAGCGCCTCGGCGACCTGGATGAGGATCTCGGCTGCCTCCGCCAGCGTCGGTTTGCCCCGCCGGAGGCGATCGGAGAGCGTCTCACCCTCCAGCATCTCCATGACGAAGTATTGCCGGCCGTCCTCGAGCTGGCCGAAGGCGAACACGTCGACGATGTTCGGATGCCCGATGTGGTTCACCGACCGAGCTTCCTGCACGAACCTCTCTACCACCTCGGGGTCCGTGCACACCGAAGGCGCGAGGACCTTGATCGCCACTTTCTTGCCGATCACCGGGTGGACAGCGGCGTAGACCGTCCCCATCCCCCCCGCCCCCAGCGCCCCGAGCACCTGGTAGCCGCCCACCACGTCCCGGGTGCCGAGCTCCCGGAAGGCCCCGCTCGCCTGAGCCGGGCGATCACTCGCTCCGGCCTGCGGCGGTCGCGCAGGAGGCGTGCTGTCGTCTTGCACCTGGCGCATCTCCTGGAGCACGCATGCTTCTGCCCGCTGGCGATGATACCCGACTCCGCGCTCGCTTCTGCCCTGCGCGTGAGGCCTGCTGCCCTCGAGCAACCCCTTCTTGCCGTCTCGGCAATCGGATTGGTAGGTTCGCAGCCGCTCTTGCAGGATCGTTGGCGAAGGTCTCATCCAGGATGGACCGATGGCACCCGAGGCGCCTGCACCGACCGAGAAGCTCCGAAGCGTCGACAGCGGCAATGGCGGCGTGGACTGGCTGCTCTACGTGGCATCGCCCGGCCCGGACCGCGGCCGGTCCATCCGCGTGCGTACCGGCTCGGTCATCGTCGGCACCGCGCCGGAGGCTGACCTGGTGCTGAGCGAGGCTTCGGTCTCTCGGCGGCACCTGCGCGTGACGGCGGAGCTGAAAGGCCTGCGCATCGAGGACCTGGGCAGCACCAACGGGACCAGCTTCTTGGGCCAGAAGATCGACCGGGTGCTCTTGCACTCTGGGGCGAGACTCGAGCTGGGCAGGTGCATCCTCGACGCGATCCCCCTCGAGGCGCTCTCGGCGCAGGAGGTCTCGACTCGCGACCACTACGACGAGATCCTCGGGGCCAGCTTGCCGATGCGGCGCCTCTTTGCTGTCCTCGAGCAGCTGGAAGCCACCGACGCCCCGGTGCTGATCGAGGGCGAGACCGGGACCGGCAAGGAGCTCGTCGCGCGCGCTCTGCACCGCCATGGCCCGCGCTCGGGCCGGCCGTTCATCATCATCGACTGTCCGAACCTCCCCGCGCAGCTCGCCGAGAGCGAGCTGTTCGGCCACCACAAGGGCTCTTTCACGGGCGCAGTCGCCGATAGGGCCGGGGCCTTTGAAGCGGCTCACGGGGGGACGGTCTTCCTCGACGAGATCGGCGAGCTACCGCTGGAGCTGCAGCCCAAGCTCCTGCGGGTGCTCGAGAGCGGCGAGATTCGGCGTGTCGGCGAGACCCAGCACCGGCCGGTGGACGTACGGGTCGTCGCGGCGACGCACCGCGACCTGGCCCGAGAGGTCTCGGACAAACGATTCCGGGAGGACCTCTTCTACCGGCTCGCGGTGATTCGCCTGCGGCTCCCCGCCCTTCGTGAGAGGCGCGAGGACATCCCCATGCTGGCCAGGAGCATCGCCGAACGACTCTCGGGAGGCCGCCCGTCACCGCTTCCGCGCGCCGCGGAGGCCTTCCTGCTGCGCTACGGGTGGCCAGGGAACGTGCGCGAGCTTCGCAACGTGGTGCACCGGCTGCTGACGCTGGGAAGCCTCAGCCCGGAGAGCGGCCTGCCTGAGCTTGCGGCGCCCGATAGGGCGCAGGCCCCCGCGGGTGACGAGGAGGCCACGCAGCCGTACCTCGCTGCCCGCTCCGAGGCCATCCGTGGATTCGAGGCCGCCTACCTCAAGGACCTGGTAGAGCGTGAAGGCCCGAGCCTTGCTGCCGCTGCTCGAGCCGCGGGCATCGACCGCAAGCATCTGCGGGAGCTCCTCAAGCGCCACGGCCTCTACAATCGCCAGGAGGACTGAGCAAAGACAACGATCGCCTACCGCAAGCCGACAATCTCACGGTAGAAGAGTCCAGCTGTCGGTCCGAGTGAAGGAGAGGTCCGCGTGTCCAGCGTATCGTCGAAGAAGCCCTCCATCCCCCTCGGACCGTCGACGCGTGGCGGGGTCGCGGCGGATCCGGCCGCGACCAAGGCCTCTTCCCAGCCCCACACGCCTTCGCCGACGCGTGCGAATGCCTCTGCGACCATGGACTCCTTC
>JACRCT010000490.1 GCA_016218885.1 Deltaproteobacteria bacterium
CACTCGGGTTTGCCGCCGACCACGCGCGCCACCAACGAGTGGGTGGTGCCGAGGTCGATGCCGACGGGGGTGCCCTTCTTGAGCGGATCGGCGATCTGGAGAAGCCCGGACATGGTGGAAGAACCTTTGCGCCGTCACTCGAGGGCGGCCATCTCGATGGCCTCGACCTCTTCCAGGAAACGGCTGAAGTACTTGAGTACGGCCAGCGCGTCGCCCGCCCTCTCGAGAGCGGCACGCTCCCGTGAGGATTCAAACTCGCGCATGGCGGAAGAGAGGCGGTCGAGGATGGCGGCCGAGCGCTTCTCGACAGCCTGCGCGAGGGCCCGGACCTTCTCGAGGTCCTTGGCTGCCTTGGCCTCCTCGAGCGCCTCGCGCTGCTCGAGGGTCTCCTCGAGGAATTCCGGAGGCAGGCGCCGCATCGCGCCCGTGCCGCACTCTTTCTCCACGTCGATGCCGCCGAGCCTGACCAGGTAGGTCGCGCGCTTGAGCGGGTCGCGGAGCGTGCGGGCGGCGTCGTTGACCTGAGTCGTCCAGTCCAGCGACATGCGACGCTCGCGCGGCGTCTTCTGAGCGAAGCGATCGGGGTGGAGCTTCCTGTTGAGGTCCTTGAAGCGCTCCTCGACGGCGAGCGGCTCGAGGAAGTGGGTCTGGGGCAGACCGAGCACCTCGAAGAGGTTCGCCTGGGCCGGCACGGGCTGGACCGCGCCGCAGGCCTCACACAGGGGCCCACGGCCCGCATCCCTCTGGCAACTCCAGCAGATCATCTGTCGACTCGGCGTCGGGAGTGGATGCCATTGTGAGCATCAGACGCGGAAATCCGGTCGCCCCGAGCGTAGCTCCCGCCGCGTAGCTGTGGGAGCGGAGTCGTGGGGCCCCCTCGACTCTGGGGCTCGCGCTGCTCGCCCCTCCGCTCGGGGCGAACGAAATCTCGATACATGTTCAAGATGGCATCCACTTCCTCGGCGTCCGTCGAGGCCGGAGAGCAGAGTCGAATCCGGCGTCTCAGGAGAACTCACGACCTACGACTCACGACTGCTCACACCGTGAAGCTCTCGCCGCAGCCGCAGGTCGTGCGCACCTGGGGATTGGTGAGCTTGAAGCCCGCCTGCAGCAGCTTCTCCTCGTACTCGATGACCGTCCCGACGAGGTAGATGTAGCTCTTGGGATCGACGAAGACGCGCACCTGGCCACGCTGGAAGACGCGGTCCTTCTCACGGGGCTTGTTGTCCCAGGAAAGCGCATAGGCGAGCCCGGAGCAGCCGCCGCCCTTGACGGCTACCCGCAGCCCGGACTCGGGAGCCTTGCGCTCGTCGAGCAGCTTCTGCAGCCGCTCGAAGGCCCTGTCGCCGATGGTGATGCCGTTCTTCCCGGGCATCGACGGCGTGCCGGTGTTCGGTCCCGCCACACAGAGGGTCGGGTCCGCGGAGGGCCCTGCGGGAGCGGGCTCGACCTTTGTCTCGGGGCCCATGGTCTCTAGAGTCATGGCTCGACCTCGCTCACTTCGAGGGCTGCGCTGCAGCCGCCGGGGAACTGGAGTCTTGGGCAGCCCGCTTCTTGGCCTGCTTGGCCTTGAAGTCCTCGATGGCCGCCTTGATGGCGTCTTCCGCCAAGACCGAGCAGTGGATCTTCACCGGCGGCAGCGCCAGCTCCTCGGCGATCTGCTGGTTGGTGATCGTCCGAGCCTCGTCGACGGTGCGGCCCTTGACCCACTCCGTCACGAGCGAGCTGGAGGCGATGGCCGAGCCACAGCCGAAGGTCTTGAAGCGCGCGTCCTCGATGACTCCCGCATCGCTGATCTTCAGCTGCAGGCGCATCACGTCGCCGCAGGCGGGCGCGCCGACGAGCCCGGTCCCCACGTTCTCGTCGTTCTTGTCGAGAGTCCCCACGTTGCGCGGGTTCTCGTAGTGGTCGATGACTTTGTCGCTGTAGGGCATTGGCTAGCTCTGAGCTGTGGCCGACGGCTCGCTTGACTCGTCCAATTCAGTTCCATCCCGACTCTGACGGCCCATGGCGGGTTGCTCGTCGCCTGCTGCAACCTAGTGCCCGGCCGCCCACTGCACCTTGCTCGGGTCTATCCCTTCCTTCGCCATCTCGTAGAGCGGGCTGATGTCACGCAGCTTGGTGACCTTCTTCACCACCAGGTCGATGACGTAGTCGACCTCCTCCTCGGTGTTGAAGCGCCCCAGCCCGAAGCGGATGGAGCTGTGGGCCATGTCATCGGCCACCCCCATCGCCCGCAGCACATAGGAGGGCTCCAGCGAGGCCGAGGTGCAGGCCGAGCCCGAGCTCACCGCCACGTCCTTGAGGGCCATCATCAGCGACTCGCCTTCGGCGTAGGCGAAGGAGACGTTGAGGTTGCCGGGGACGCGGTGCTCGCGCGAGCCGTTGAGGGTCACCAGGTCGAGCCTGGCGAAGATCCCCTTCTCCAGTCGATCGCGCAGCGCCGCCAGGCGTGGCCCCTCGGTGGCGAGCTCGGCCTTGGAGAGCTCGGCCGCGGCGCCGAAACCCACGATGCCCGGGACGTTCAGGGTGCCCGAACGCATTCCCCGCTCGTGACCTCCGCCATCGATGAGGGGCGAAAGCTTGACCCGCGGCTTCTCGCGGCGGACGTAGAGCGCCCCGACTCCCTTGGGGCCGTAGAGCTTGTGGGCCGAGAGCGAGCAGAGGTCGACGCAGGACTCATTGACGTCGAAGGGGATCTTGCCCGCCCCCTGCACCGCGTCGCAGTGAAAGAGCACGCCCCGCGCGCGGCAGAGCTTGCCGATCTCCTGGACCGGCTGGATCGTCCCCACCTCGTTGTTGGCCAACATGATCGAGACGAGGATCGTCTGCTCGGTCAGGGCCTTCTCCAGCTCGCCCAGATTGATCCGTCCGGCACGATCGACCTCGAGCCAGGTCACCTGGTAGCCCGCCCGCTCGAGCCGCTTGCAGGTATCGAGAGTGGCCTTGTGCTCGGTCTTCTGGGTGATGAGATGGCGGCCCTTCTCAGCGTAGTACTCGGCCGCTCCCTTGATGGCCAGGTTGGTCGACTCGGTCGCGCCGGAGGTCCAGACGATCTCCTTTCCGCTGCGGGCACCGATGAGCGCCGCGACCTGCTCGCGCGCCCGCTCGACCGCCTCCTCGGCCTTCCAGCCGAACACATGCGAACGGCTGGCGGCGTTGCCGAAGTCTTCCTTGAAGTAGGGCAGCATGGCCTCGAGCACCCGGGGGTCGACGGGCGTCGTGGCGTGGTAGTCCATGTAGATGGGAACCTTGATGGCCATCGCGTCCTCAGTCGCTCGGCAGCCCCTTCGCCTGGCTTTCAAATGCGCGAAACGACTCGGCGTTTCGCTCGCGAAGCACATTGGCCGCAGCCCGGCAGGAGTACCTTTGCCCACCATCGTGGAGCGGACTGGTCTAGTATAGGAGGAGCCCCCTGTCCGTCAAGCCTGCCCTCCTCTCGACTGGAAGGCATGGGAGCGTGCTCGAGCCTGTTCGCCAAGAGCCGCCATCCCTCCCTCGAAACGCCGTGGGGCCTCCCTGGCTCCAACCCACCGAAAAGGCCAAGACATCCGGTCTGTTCGCTATACTGCAACGCTTCCCCGCGCTGGGGCATTCGTGAGGAGAGAGCCCAAGTGAAGCAAGCAAAGCTGGTCATCGGCGCACTGGTGGTGGGGGCCCTGGTAGCGGTCATCCCTGAGCTATTCGGTCCGGGTCCGCGTGCCGACTTCGGAGTCGGACAGAAGCTCGCCACCGGAGCGATCTTGCTCCCTCTGGGGCTGATCTTCCTCGGCGGCCTGCTCACTGCCCTGACCCCCTGCGTCTATCCGCTGATCCCGATCACCATCTCGGTCTTCGGGGCCAAGCAGGCGCAGAGTCGCGGCCGGGCCATCGCTCTCACGCTCGTCTACATCCTGGGCATCGCCCTGATGTTCACCACGCTGGGCATCGCGGCGGCGCTCACCGGCAAAGCCTTCGGCACGGTGCTCTCCAACCCCTGGGTCGTCGTCGGTCTCGCGCTGCTGTTCGTGCTCTTCGCCGCCTCGATGTTCGGAGCCTTCGATTTCCAGCTGCCCTCCGGCCTCCAGACCTGGCTTGGCTCGATCGGCAAGGCCGGATTCCTAGGAGCGTTCTTGATGGGCCTGGCCGCCGGGGTGGTGGCCGCGCCCTGCACCGGACCGGTGCTCTCGGGGGTGCTGGTGCACGTAGCCGCGACTCAGAACGTTCCCCTGGGCGCAGCGCTGCTGTTCACCTATGCGCTGGGGCTGGGAGTGCCCTTCTTCCTCATCGGCGCCCTGTCGATCTCGCTGCCCAAGAGCGGCGGGTGGATGGAGTCGGTCAAGTCCGTGTTCGGCATCGCGCTGCTCGCGCTGGCCGTCCTCTACCTACGTGACGCCTTCCCGTACCTGCGCGCCAACTTGACGCTCAAGCCTATCGCCTACGGCGCGGTGATCGCCGCGGTGCTGGTCGGTGCGGGCGTCCTGGCCGGCGCGGTACACCGCACCTTCGGCTCCTGGCCGCTCGACGGCCTGCTCAAGGGAGCGGGCATCCTGCTGGCGGTGATCGGCCTCTCGCTGCGGCCCGGCGCACCGCTGGCCCAGCCCCGGCCCGTCCCCTCTGCGGACTGGCTGCAGAGCGAAGAAGCGGCCATCGCCCAGGCGCAGACGTTCAAGAAGCCGGTGCTCATCGACTTCTTCGCCGAGTGGTGCAGCGCCTGCAAAGAGCTCGACCACTTCGTCTACACCGACGACTACTTCCTCTCCGAGGCCAAGCGCTGGGTGCTGGTGAAGATCGACGGCACCGAGGAGACCCCCGCGCTGGAGGCGCTCTACAAGAAGTACAAGGTGGACGGGCTGCCCACGGTCATCCTCATCGATTCGCAGGGCAAGGTGCACCAGGGCCTCACCATCAAGGGATACCTGCCGCCTCCGCAGTTCGTGGATCTCATGAAGCAGATCCAGTGACCGGAGCCTTGGTGCCTACCTCATCTGCACGCCTGCAACGCCCGCCCAACCCCAAGCCGCTCATCGTCGCGGTGATGACGGTGGCCTTCTTTGGTGGCTCCTGCACCGTGCAGGAGATGCTCGGCTCAGAGCGCGAGCTACCCTCGCAGCAGGAGGTGGCGAAGCTGCTCGGCGAACCTGCCTCCCAAGAAACGGAGGCCGGGACGCGGCTGGTGGCGGCTTCGATGGCGATGATCCAAGAGCAGACGCGCGTCACCAAGCGCTTCCAGCCCTTCACCACGGTGCTCGGGTTCGTGCTGGTGAGCCTCTACTCCTTCGCCTTCGTCCTCGGCTTGCGCGCCTTCGCCTTCGCACCCGGCGCGGCCAAACCCTTGTCCACGGTGGCTGTGCTCGTCTTGCCCGCGCGGGTGGCGTTCGCCGCGGTGGATCTGGCGACCGCCCAGGCTCTCGAGCCGGCGATTCGCGCCATGGCCGCGGCGTACGCCGAAGCCAATTCCGGCCAAGTGCCGGCGGAGGAGGCAGCGAAAGTCGCGACGTTGGTCACGGAAGGGGCGCCGTGGCTCATGGTGCTCGCTCAGGTCGGGTCGGCCCTGTTGGTCTGCGTCCTGTTCCACTATGCGTGGCGCTACTTCCAGCGGCCGGAGGTCCTCGCCTTCTTCGAGCGCCAGAGCGGTGGCGCGGCGACGGGCGGTTGACCGCCCGCTCATCATTCATCGGTCTTTTCGTCTGCTATGGTGCCGCCCCCGGCTTGACACCGGGATCGGAGGAAAGCATGCGTTCGGCAGCCTTCACCCTGGCCATCCTTCTAAGTGGGTGCGTCACCAGCGGCACCTATGACCTGGCAGTCGCCGACGCCGATCAGGCCA
>JACRCT010000510.1 GCA_016218885.1 Deltaproteobacteria bacterium
CTGGAGCCAGGTCCCCAGCGGGACGACGCACCCTCTCTTTGGAATCTCGGGGCGGGCATCCGACGACGTCTGGGTCGTGGGAGGCAGCTTCCTCGATGGTGAGGCGGACGTCCTGCACTGGGACGGGAAGGCGTGGACGCGCGTTCAGATTCCCTTCAACGAGCCGCTCGGGGCCGTCTCCACTGGTTTGGGCGGCGGTGTCTGGGTGAGAGGATTGCACAACTCCGCCCTCTTCCACCTTCGCTGACCGGGCTGACGCTTCCACGACCGACGCTTCGCCCACCCGAGTCCCTTCCCAGCTCTGACTAGCCGCCAAGCTCACTGCGGGCGGCCAGTGTTCGAGCCGAGCGTCTTTGCGAAAAGACTGTGGCGAACTCGCCCAGCGCATCGGGTTCCGAGACTTGCAGCGGCGCCATTCTCCACCGAGTGCCTTGAGACGCTCGAGCGAACCTTGCCCTGTTCCAAAGGGCTGCATGGCGCCGGGAGACCACAGTCGCTGCCGTTTGGCGGCTGGCGAGATCCTTGTTCCGAGGGACGGCCACGCTGGTGCCAGGCTCGCCCGCCATCACCATCCGAGGCCTGGTGGGTCGGCCTCCTCCGGGAACGCGGAGAGCGGGTCGGTCGGCGGTGATCCTTGCCCATACTCCTCGTTCTGCGAGGATGGCGCCGATGCGATTCGGTCATCTCTGGCTCTCCCTCACTGCGCTCGCTTTGCTGCCGAGGATCGCCCCGGCTGCGCCCGGCGCTGCGATGGAGCACGACCCAATCGTCTTCTGCGTTGAGCCGCGGGCCTCCGAGAAGAGCGCCGCGGATCAGCTGGGGCGACTGCTCAGGACCGCTTCCGTCGAGCTTCGCGCCCCGGCCGAATGCCTCCCTGGCTCTTCCCGCGCCTTCCTCGCGCGGTTCACCCTACGCGACGGTCGGGTCGCGCTCTCTGTCGCCCCACCTCGAAACCCGATCTTGGAGCGTGAGGTCCCCTGGCTGCGTGGGACCGTCTCTGCCCTCGCGACTCTTCGCGCCGCCGGCCATCTCGACCGGTTCTCAGTGCTGGTCGAGGGGCTGCTCGCCGAGTATCGCGCTCGCTGCGCCATCGAGGACGCGGCTCTGGCTTCCGCCGCGGCGGCGAAGAGCGAGCCATCGTCGCAGGCCATGTCCCCTTCCGCCGCCCCACCGCAGCTGCGGCACACGCGGTTCTTCAGTCCATCAGCGCTGCCCCCGACCCTTCCGACTCCCGACCTCGAGCTTCGGGACGCTCCGCCCCCCGAGGACCCGAAGCCGCTCGTTCCGGTGCAGATGCCCGCCGAGCCGTCCCCGGAGCCGACAGCTCCTCCCCCTCCTCCCCTGCCGCCCGCGGCGCTGGAGGAACCCACGCCCACGATCGCGCAGGAGCCCGCCTCTGTTCCCACGGCTGCTAACTCTTCCATGCCGCGCGACTGGTCTCGCCCACTGGAGATCGTGGCCCACGGTGCATGGAGATGGCGCAGCGGCAGTGTCGCCGGTTGGGAGGTCGGAGGCGCACTCGCCTGGCAGCAGCTCTACGTCTCTGCCGGCTACACCTTCCCCTTGCGCTGGAGCTTGGGCCCATCGCCCATCGACGTCCGCGCAGTCACCGTGGCCGCCGGGTGGCGCCCCACGCTGTGGCGCGCCGCGGACGCCGAGCTACGCCTATCGCTCGCGGCCATGGTGGACAGGCTGGAACTGCGTCGCCTCGACGTTCCCGGCGCCGCCGCACACGACCAGTGGGACGCAGGCCCCGCGCTCGGGGCCGAGGTCTCCTATCTCTTCCTGGGGGCAGTGCGCGTGAGCCTCGCCGTCGACGGGGCCTGGCTCCCCACCGGACATCTCGTGGAGATTCCGGGCGGCGCATCGGGGACCCTCAACAAGTTCAGCGTTGGCGGGACCTTACGTGCCGGCTTGGCGCGATGATCAGAATGGCCCCCTCGTGACAGATAAGCAGGTGTGCAAGCCATCGCGCGCGACCTCCCCTGCGGCCCCATCGAGATGAGCGGACTATCCGCTCGAGCGCCCCGCGCCGTGATCGAGAGAGGCCTTCTTGAGGCATGCAGGGCTGGCAGCGACAGCGGTTGGCGGCGCTTCTTCGACGCCCATGGCTCCCAGATCTACAAGTGGGCTCTCTTCCTGGGGCTCTCCTCCTTCCAAGCCGAGGAGGCTGCCCAAGACGTGCTCGCGATCGCCGCACGCCGCATCCACTCCTGCCCCAACGAGGAGGCGATCTCCTCCTGGCTCTACCAGATCACGCGGCGCGTGGTGGCCAATGCGCGGCGCAACGCCTGGTGGCGCCGGCTCTGGAAACGAGTGGATTCGATTGAGGACCAGGCCGCACTGGCCCATCACGCGCCCGGAGATCTGGATCTCGAGCTGGCGGTGCGCAGCTGCCTGCGACTCTTGAGCGCGAGGCACGCAGAGATCCTGGTGCTGATGGACGTCGAAGGCCGCAGCCGCGAGGAGACGGCGCAGTTGCTGCGGCTACCCCCAGGCACAGTAGCCAGCCGATTGCGGGTAGCGCGCGAGGCGTTTCGAACGCAATGGCTCGGCTCGGCTACGGACGCCAGCTCTCCCATAGGCCAACCATGATGCTCGACCTTCATCGTCCCCCCAACGAAGAGGAGCTGCGTCGCCTGGGCAGCGGCGCGATCGACCCGGGCACCGCCGCGCGCATCACTCACCATTCGATGCAGCGCTTGCCCCGCGGCTCGCCGGTGCCTTGGGCCCAAACCATCGCCTTGGCGAGCGCGAGCCTGTGCGCGGGGCTGCTGGTCAGCTTCCTGGCGCTTCGTTCGGACCCACCTTCGCGAGAGGTGACGCCACTTGCTCCCGCCCTCGCCAGCTCTTCGCCGACCACGGCGACCGCAGGCATGGTCATCGCCGCAGGCGAGGAGTCGCGAGACGCAACGATCCTGCGGCACCTGGTGCAGGTGGCCCCCCACGCTTCGGTCCGCGTGGAGCGCGCTGCGGCCGGGCAGGTGGAGCTGAGTGTGCTCAAGGGCTCAAGCCGGTTTGCGGTCGAGCACCTACGGGAGCACGAAGGCTTCCGGGTGCGAGTCGGCACGGTGCTCATCGAGGTCGTGGGCACCCGATTCGACGTCGCCACCGACGGAATTTGCAGCGTGGTGGGCGTCAGCGAGGGTCGTGTCCGGGTGACCTCCGGTGGTGTAAGGGAGGCCGTTTCTCAGGGCGAACGGAAGACGTTCTGCCCACCTGAATCGGTTCGCCACGGACTGAGCGCCCATCCGGGTGACGAGCCAGGCACCGAGCTGGTGCGCGAGGCGTTGGTGCTGATCTCCGCAGGCAAGGAGCTCGAGGAAGCCGCGACCCTCTTGGAGCGCTACCGATCGGAGCACCGCGAGGGCGTGTTCGCCGAGGACGCGCTCTTCCACCTGTGCATTCTCGAGTTGCGCCGAGCGAATGCGGCCCGCGCTCGAGAGCTCGCCGCCGAGTTCCGTCGCCGCTTCCCGAACACCACGCGCAACGAGACCTTGGACAAGCTGCTGAAGCACGTCGGATCGACACCGTAGTCTCAATCGCCGTCCGTCCCTGGCCACGCTATTTGCGACCTGGGCCACTGAGGATCGAAGTCAGGAAGCGCAAGATGCCTATCCCAGCTAATCGAGCGAGCATCGCCGTCGCCGCCATCCTCCTTGTCTCGCTTCCCCTCGCCTGTCGCACCACGCTGGAGGCGGACCCGGGAACCGACGCCGAGCTACCGCCCGGGACAGACGCGAGAATGAGGGATGCTGATTCCGGAAACGACGCAGGGCTGACAGACGCAGATGTGGGCTCAGGACCAGATCCCCTCGACGCATCAGTGCCCTCGGACGCCTCGCCTCTTTGCCCCAGCGGCTATCTCATGACCGAGCTCGGCGAGTGCATCGACCGGGTCTGCAATCCCGAAGGCTGGTGCTACGAGAATCCTCTTCCGGCGCCTACTCCGCGCTCTATCCACGGGACGGGCCCCGACTACTTCTGGGCTGTGGGCGAGGGCATTCTGCTGGAGTACGACGGGCGAAATTGGATACTGCACCCGTCGCCAGAGAATCGATTCGCGCAAGCAGTGTGGGTGTTCTCGCCGGTCGACGTCTGGGTCGCCTTCGATGATGCCATCCGCCATTGGAATGGGCGGCTCTGGGACCGAACGGACGCGCTCGGAGCTTTCCACCATCGCCTTTGGGGCAGCTCCCCGCGCGATCTGTGGGCTTTCGTGAAGAGTGAGACGGGAGCACCGACCGCACATCATTGGGATGGCACGAACTGGCAGACACATCCGCTACCGCTCGCCGAGGGACACGTCAGAGAGGCCTCTGGGACATCGGAGACCGATATCTGGCTCGTTGTCTTCGATGAGGATTCCGTTCTGCTCCATTGGGACGGGACCGTCTGGCGCGAATCTTACCGCACCAGGTCTCTGCATTCCGTCTTGGCGGCTTCCCCGTCGGAAGCATGGGCTCTCCGGGAAGGCGGCCTGCTGCACTGGAATGGCAGAGGATGGACTGAGACAACAACACCCACTCAATTTACGATTCTATACCTGGCGAATGGGACACTCGTGGCTGCAGATAGCAATGGAGCACGCCTTCAAAGATCAGAGTTGGACTGGCTACCATTGACGCCGCTAAGAATCAGCTGGATAAGCCAACTTTGGCCTGAGCGAGATCCCACATGGGCCATAGGGAAGCTAACCGAGAAGGACGATTGGGCGGAGGCCATCTACCGGTTGAGTTCCGAAGCGCCTGAGCGCATATTGCCGCGGGAGTCCTTCACCCAAGACAGCTTGTTCAAACCAGTCTGGGGAGCAGACGAGCACGTATTCGCTTCGTCTTTTGCCGTCGGAAACAACGACCTCATTCATTGGAACGGGCAGCAATGGACGGTAGAGAAGCCGGCAGGCGATTCTCAAATATTCACGCATTCAATCACTGGGACGAGCCCAAACGACGTTACAATTGCTGGGTACAACAGCCCCAGCTACACGTCGGTGTATCACTACGACGGCCAGGCCTGGAGCGGCTCCAGCTTGAGCTACCAATGCGGGGGCAATCAATGCTTTGGCGAATTTGACTCGATCTGGGCCGCAGCTCCCGGACTGATATGGGGGACCCACTATCAGTATCTGTTCCGAGGCGATGGATCATCGTGGACTCAAGTCGAGGTGCCCACCTCACCCTCGGGGATGCGCATCGCAGGCACTTCCCCAACCGACTTCTGGCTTCACCATGGCGAAGAGCTACTCCACTGGGATGGTTTCGGCTGGACAACGTTCACCGCACCGAGCTTCAGCCGCCTTGTGCTCGCGAGCTCCTCGGACGCGCTTGGGGTGAACCAACTTCAGGCTGGATTTGAGTTCTGGCATTGGGACGGCGTTCAATGGTCCCGCGAGATGGTCAGCGAGGAGCCCGGGTGGGGCGAGCCGTGTACTGACGGAGATGAATATTGGGTACCCACCGGACTCGGACCTATCTACCATCGCGATGGCTCGGGTTGGTCCACAGAATCCATCAGCGGCGTCCATGAAATCGACTCTTGCTGGGTCTCTTCTGACGGAGCCATGCGCGTCTTCGGGAGCGACGGGGCCATTCTGAAGCGCCAGAATCCAGCGCATTGATTCACTGCGACGCCGAATGCACGCCGGTCCGCTCTTCCTGGTCGAGGCCAGCTTCTCCCACGGGAAGCCCTCGCCCGGATCCTCGCCTGAGCAGAGCGAGCCACAGCCCCTCAGGACGTCGGCGGAGTCCAGGGCAGCCAGACCCAGAAGGTGGTTCCGCCGGCTTCCCCGCTCTCGTAGCCCACCTTTCCGCGCAGGAAGCCCTCTCCGAAGATCTTCATGGAGTGGGTGCCGTAGCCGCGCCCTCCACCTTCCTTGGTGCTGAAGTGTCGCTGAAACAGGCGCTTGCGAGCCGCGGGAGTGACCGTCCCCTGGTTCCACACCGAAAACCGCACGCCAGCCTCGCGCTCTTCGGCACCCAAGACCACCTCGCCGCCCGGCGCGGTGGCCTCGAAGGCGTTGTTGAGCATGTTCTCCAGCACGCGCTCGAGCAGCATCGGGTCGGTGCAGACCATGCGCTGGGGGCAGTACAACGAGAGGTGCAGGCGGCGCTCGTGCGCGACCGGATGGGCGAGGTATTGGCTGCGCAGCCCCTCCAGAAGGGCTTCGCAGGTCACCTCCTGCAGCCGCAAGATCAGCCCCGTTGGCCTTCCGCTGGCGAGCAGCCGCTGGGTGTCCACCTCGCGAGCGATGCGGCGCGCATAGCGCCGGATCTCCTCCACCAGCGCGGATTGGCCCGGCTCGGTGGGCTCCAGAAGCTCCGAGGCGCCCAGCAGCCCGGTCAGCGCGTTGTTCACGTCGTGGAAGAAGGCGCGCTCCAACGAGCGGCGCCAGTGATCTTCGGTGATGTCCTGCAGGTACAGGAGGATGAGCCGACAGTCGTCGACGCAAAATGGCGCCGCTCGCACGCGGAAGATCCGCTCCACCATCAGCGATCCTCGCTCGAAGGTGAGCGCGCAATCGCGCTCCTCGGGCTCGTCCTCGTCCAGCGCCGCGGTGATGGCCACCACTGCGCCGCAGCTGGCGCAGAAGCTGCTCGTCCCACATCCTCCTTCCAGCTCGTCCGCGTGAACGCAGCCGAGAACCTCTCCTGGGCGCAACCCCAGTAGCCGCCCGGGTTCGACCACCCCCAGCGCATCGAGAAAGTGGAAGTTGGCAGCCAACACCTGCCGGTGCTCGTTGAGGACGGCCGCCATCCCCATGGCTGTGGAGAGAAGCGTGTCGACGACCGGGTTGTGTGCCATCTCCTCGACCTGCCTCCGCAGCAGGTCGGGCCCCAGGCGCTCGGCCGGCGCGAAGTACGTCCTCGGCTCCTGCTCCGCCCCAGCCATGTGACCCCCGTGAGAAGGTGCGTTCACGTTCTCACGGATCACCTGGGAGACAGAAGCCACAGTAAGAGCGAACTCTCGGCAGGCAGGGGTCGCTCTGACCCGGGCTAGCTCAGCGCGAGGAGCAGAACAGCGCCGCCCACCGTCAGCACCACCAACGCGACCGGCACGGCGAGCAACATCCACCGCTCGCGGCGGGCCAGCCGCTGGACCTCGGCCAGCGCGGCGATCGCATCTGCGTCCTCGGGGGCGAGCCTGTGGGCGAGGTTGAGATCGACCACGGCGGCTCCCAGGCGACCCGACTGGGCGCGCAGCTTCCCCAGCGCGCGGTGGGCCTCAGGGCGCAGGGGCATGAGGGCGCACGCCGCGCAGAGCTGGTTCTCCGCTCCGGTGAGGTCGCCCTCCTTCAAGAGCTCGAGGGCGCGGTTGAAGCACATCCGCCCAAGCCGATCGAGCAGCAGAGGCAGCCGCAGGTCGGCGTTGCAGGCCTGGCAGACCGGCCCTTCGACGCTGGCCTTGCGGCAGCTCGGGCAGGGGATCATGACGGATCCTCTTCCTTGCCGGTACTGGCGTCAGAGGCCTTGGCCGCCGCCTCACCAGGCGTTCCCACCACCACCTCCGCTCGACGCACGAGCTTGCCCGCCATCAGGATCGCCGGCTTGACGGTCTGCAGCACCGTCGCACGGGCGAGCCCCGGACTCGGCTCGAAGAGCAGGACCTCGAGGGGGTCTCCCTCGTGGAAGGGCCTGCCCTGGGGGTCATCGAGCTGCACGCCCGCGCCGAGCAGCGCCTCCTCCATCTTGGTCACCGAGATCTCCAGGGCCCGCAGCTCCTTGGCGGAGAGGAGGTCCTTGAGCCGGACGACCCGTGCCTTCATGCGCCAGGCCTCGATGGCCACCGCGAAGAGCGCTTCGGAGGCCGCGGGCGACGAGGACAACGGCGCGGACGTCGAAGCTTGCCTCGGCCCCGATGGAGCGGCCGGCCGCGGCAGCCAGGCTTCGAGATCCAGCGAGCCGAGCTCCAGGGGACCATCGCGGATGGCGAGCGGACCTTCTTCGGTGGCGGCCGCGCCGCCCGCCTTCGGGGAATTAGCCATGTTCGCCGTCCTCCTCGTCCTCGACGGTCGCAGGGATTGGGAAGAGCGCCTGGAGCTCGAGCGCATCCACGCACAGCTCCGGAGCGCGAGGGATGCGCGGCCGTGGAGCGAGCAGCTCCTCGACACGCGCGGCGAGCTCGGGCGGGAGTCTGAAGGCCGGCGGCTCCGGGATGAGCTCCCCGGCGAGGTCCTGCAGCACCTCGGCGAGCGGCGCCTCCCCAGGCTTCGTCGAGGGGAGGCGATCGAGCAGCTCCTCCAGCCTCTGCAGATCGACGGGCAGCCTCTCGCAGGCCGGCCAGAAGAACTCGTGGAGAGCTCGCCGATGGGGATCGCGCAGCTCGGCGATGGCCCAGCGGACCTGCTCCGCGGTGCGCGACCGGGGGCCCAGCGGCGGCATACGCGTCGGGTCGTCGAGATCGGCGGCGATCACCGCGAGCAGCCGGTCCCCCTCCCGCTCGACCTCGCGGGCGCTCGCGTGCGGCGACAGCCCGAGGATGCGAAAGGGGTTCTCGGTGAGGACCCGCAGGACCTGGTGCAGCCCTGCCGCGGGCGGGCCCTCGGGCCCGGGGCCCGGCTCCCGGAGAAGGGCTGCGGATGGATCGGCCCCGACCGGCCTCGCCGAGGAGCTCATCTCAGGCCCGAGTTGAAGCTCTTGAGGCGCTCTTCGCGCTCCACCGGCGAGAGCTCCCAGAGCTTGCGGACCAGGGCCTTGAGCTCGTCCATGCGGTCCTCGCTGAGCGCGCGCCGCCCCTTCTCCACCAGCTCCTGGGCCCGGGGGAGGTCGTTGAGGCTGCCCACGTCGGCGGCAAGGGTCTCGAACTCCGAGCGCCACACCCAGTCCTGGCGCAGCGCCAACCGCGAGGAGAGCAGGCGGAGCTCGTTGGCCTTGTCCTCCACCAGCTCCGCTCGTCGCTCCTTGAGGGCCGCCTCCAGCTCACTCTCCAGGCGTTGGAAGTGCTTGCGCTCCGTCTCGCCGCCCTCGCCGATGACCCAGCCGCGGGCGGCCGCGAGGGCCCCCACCGCGTCGGACTCGAGCTCCGGCCAGGCCAGCGCCTGATCGCCCTCGTCGAGCAGCAGCTGCAGGTCGAGCAGGCCACGCCAGGCCTGCTGCGCGGCATCGGCGTCGCCGGCCCCGGCCGCCTCCAGCTGCTCCTCGAGATTGGTCAGGAGCGAATCCGCGCGGGCGAGCCGCTCGATGGTGGCCGGCTGGTGCGCCTGATAGGCCCGCGTGCGCAGCGCACCCAGACGGTCGCGCTCGCGCGCCACCGCTTCGCGCAGGTGCGCCGGATCCGCCTTGGGGGTGGCGATGGAGACGACCTGCTCGAAGACGGTGTCCAGCAGCGGGACGAAGGCCTGGGCGCGCACTCCGCCGGAGCGATCGACCTCGAGGGTCACCTCCACCTCGCTGCGCGCGGGGAGCGGGCGCTTCAGGTTGCGAGCAGGGATGTGCAGAGTGCCGATCATCCGATTGCGGTCGGCGCGCAAGCTCTCGCCCTGGACCACCGGGATACAGAGGAGCACCTCGTCGGTGCCGGGCCGCAGCGGCTCCACGGTGCGGTGCACGTAAGTGCGCCGCGCTGGCAACGGGGTGCCTTTGGCCACGTAGATCGCGACCACGTTGTTGGCCAGCGCGACTCCCAGCGTGCGCGAGAGCGGGGGGTCGGAGACAGCCATCCCGTGGGTGATGCCCAGCGCGGCCGGCGTGACCGCGACCGGGTTGCCGGCGACGTCGGTGGCCTTGACCGCGAAGGGGTTGGCGGCGCGCTCCTTGAGCACAACCGAGATGACGAAGCCGCCCTTCTCGTTGAGCGGGACGCGCCCACTCGACCAGCCTCCGTCCTCACGGGAGAGCTCGACGAAAGCCACGGGAGGCTCAGGTTGCTTGACCACCTTGCCGACGACATAGGGCTCGGTGTCCTGCGCGATGGAAGGGTACTCCAGCTGCAAGACGCAGCTGCTCTTGGGAGCGGTCCCTGCCGCGGGCTGCTCGCGGCGCACGGTGCCGGCAAAGATCGCCGCTCCCTGGGCCACGATGGTCATCGGGTCGACCCGCTGCTCGGCCTTGACGCCCAGGGCGTCCTCGACGGCGCTGCGCACCAGCGGGGTGAGGGTGGGGCCGCCCACGAAGATGAGCTTCTCCAACGAGCCGGGGCCCAGCCCCTGGCGCGCGAGCAGGCTGCGGCAGATCTCCACGGTGCGCTGCACCGCGGGGAGGATGAGCTGCTCGTAGCCGCCGCGGGTGAGCTCAAGGTCCACGTCCACCGGCGTGCCGTCCGCGTCGGGGCACAGCTCGGGGAGGCAGAGCGTGGTGCGCTCCTTGCGCGACAGCTCGATCTTCGCCTCCTCGCAGGCGGCCTTCAGACGCGCCACGGCGCGCAGGTACTTCGGGTTGCCGCGCGTGAGCGCCGGCAGGGCGTAGCGCTTCTTGATCTCCTCGAGGACATGGGCCACGAGCTTCCAGTCGAAGTCCTTGCCGCCCAGGAAGTTGTCGCCGTCGTGGTCGACCACGCTCATCCGACCCTCGCGCGCGCGCATCAGCGAGGTGTCGAAGGTGCCGCCGCCCAGATCGTAGACGAGCCAGTGGCCGTCGGTGGCCGCGCCGGAGGTGAAGCCACAGGCGATGGCCGAGGCGACCGGCTCCTGCAGCAATGGCGCGCTGCCCAGGCCGGCGAGGGCCGCGGCGCGCCGGGTGGCCTCACACTGCGGCAGCTCGAAGAGGGCGGGGACGGTGATGACCGCGGCGTCGACCTCCATCCCCAGCCGGTCACGGGCGTCGGCGCGCAGCACCTTGAGGACCTCGGCGGAGAGCGACTCCGGGGTGTGGCGCTGCCCCGACTTCTCGAAGTCGAAGGCCTCGGCGGTGCCCATGAGCCGCTTGAACTCGCCGCGGGTGTTGGAGGGATCGATCTCCAGGTGCTGCTTCGCCTTGCGCCCTACGGTGATGACCCCCTTGCCGTCGATGCGCACCACCGACGGCGTGACCTCGCTCTCGTCGGCGCTCTTGACCACGACCGGGCGGATGCCGTCCAGCCAGGCAATGGAGGAGTTGGTGGTGCCCAGGTCGATGCCGAACTCGAGGGTGTCGCGCATGGGGCCTCCGTCTGCAGACCCGCATCCTACCCCGGCGCTCTCACCGTCGCCGTGGGGGAGCGCTCTGCCGCTGCCTTCGCACTCGAGGAACGGGGTTCGCTCAGGAGCTCGACGTCGAGTTCAGCGGTGAAGCGAGGCTGGCCGAGGACGGCCGGCGTGGGCGCTGACGGCGACGAGCCGCACCTGATTCGAGCTCAGCAACGACGAGAACCCTTTCCAGCCGGCGTGAAGTGCCAGGAACCAAGGACCTCAGCTCCTCGATGGCATCGAGACGCTCGCTGACGGGGCGCCGAAGCCAGTAGCCGCGGTCGGAGGGCTCCTCACCGAGCCGGCAGATGCGCACGCGACGGTCCATGCACCAGCAAGGTAGATCGGTCCGGGACGCGACGTACACCGCCGCTCGGCCGCGGCGAGGCGAGTTCTCGCTCACCGCCCCTTGGCGCTCACCTTCTCGCCGGGAAGCCGAAGCGCAAAGAGCCCGTCGAACATGATGGCATCGAGTGGCTCGACGACCACCTTGTCCCCAGGCTTGGCGTGAATGACCTTGATCTTCCCGCCCTCTGCGGAGTGGACCAGCGCGGTGTGCCAAACCCCGTACTTGGTATCGCCCCGCGTGAGCAGCGGCTGGTCGGCCTGCAGGTTGTAGCCGTCGAGCAGGAAGAGGAGCACGTCACCCTTTCGCAGCAACCTCCGATCCAGGTCCGCGGCAAGCACCCCTGCCAACCCCTTCACCGGTTCACCCAGCTCCTTGCGCTGCACAGTGATGCTCGGCTTGACCGCATAGCGGGTCCACGGTTTGCCCAACACCTTCTCGTAGGCGAAGAAGATCAGCGACAGGCAGTCGATGCCCTCCATGCAGGCCTTCTTCCCCACGCAGCCCGGACGGCCGCCGCGTCCGCCGAACACATAGGGCTGGTCGAGGTATCTCTCGGCCTCGGCGATGATCCGATCCTGGACCGAAGGGGTCGGAATCGGCCGCGACGCCGTCTGCGACTGCGCTCCGGCATCGGCCTGCTGGCCTGCGACGCGCAATGGGAGCAGGACGGTCCACAGCCCGAGCAGAGCAATCAGAGTTCGCACGGTTCTCATCCTACGGCCGGTTCTGACGTCCGCTGACTCTGCCTGAACTACGGAGCCAGGCGTCCGGTCACGGCCTGCTCGGCTTTCGTGCCAACCAGAAGTACATGGGGGTGAAGATCCCCGTCTGGCCACCCTCCACGAGCGAGCGCTGGGCGAGCCGGAGCACGTCGTGGGTCTGCAGCGTCCCCTCTGGCGCGAGCCGGACGGTCTCCAGCGTGCGGACCAGTTGGTGCGTCACGTATCCGCCCGCCTGGCTGTTGCGGAACCCCTTCAGCGAGACCCCCGAGGCGAGCGGGGACCACCAAGGGGTCGCCGGGTCCTCGAGCTCCAGCCAGTCACGCGTCTCCAGGATCTCGAACCCGCTGTCCTGGAGAGCCCGATCGATGGAGCTGGTCGGCTGCAGGCTGGAGACGCCGTTGCCCTTCTCGATGCCCAGCTTGATCCGCTCGTGCTCCGGGTCGCCGGGCCGATAGCGGGACGTGGTGCACCAGTCGGCTCCGGCGAAGAGCCCCCCTGCCTTGAGGGCCCGGAAGGTCTCGCCGAATGGCCCTCGCCGGTCCGCCGCGTGGCAGCAGGCTTCGATCGAATAGGCCGCGTCGAAGTGCTCCGGCTCGAAAGGCAGGGCGTTGTAGTCCGCCTCGACCACGGTGCACAGGTGCGTCAACCTCGCGCTCTCGGCGTGCTGCCGCGCCCGCTGCACCTGGTAGGGCGAGATGGTGACCCCGGTGATCGCCGCGCCGGAGAAGCGGGCGATGGTCCTCATCGGGCCGCCCACCCCGCAGCCCACGTCCAGCACCCTCATCCCCGGCGCGAGGCCGAGCCGCAGCGCGAGGTGGTGCTCGTAGCGGGTGATCGACTCCTTGAGCGTCTCCCCCCGCACCCGCGGCGCGAAGTGGAAGCTGTGCCCCCACCCATACTCATAGAAGTCGGTGGCCAGCTGGTAGAAGTCCCGCGTGACCTTCGAGGCATTGTGGCCACGCTCGCCGGCCCTCGCCTCGAAGTGCCGCTCGTAGCCCTCGACGGTCCCACTCACCTCGTCGCGGCGCAGCGCGCCCTGGAAATAGCGCTTGAGCTGGGTCAAGCGGCCCGCGGTTTCACTCATGGTCGGTTCTCCCTCCGAGCGCCCTTGAGTAGCTCGCGTGGCGATTGGGAGCAAGGCATCCGCGCCTTCCTCTCTCCCGTCGTGTATCTTCGCCGCCCCACCAGGCCCAGAGCGGCCGCTCTGCAGCCTCCCACTGCTCCGTGCCCCCGATGAGCGATCCTCTTGCCTTCCCCGACCTCCAGCCCGACCGCTGCCTCGCCCCGAGCCCTGCAGCCTCGAGGCATCTCTCGGCGGTTGGCGCAGCCCCCGGTCCCCAACGCTCTCCGGCGCGAGCGCTGCCCCTCGCGCTCCCCGCGATGCTCGTCTCGCTCGTCCTGCTCGCGCCCTACGCGCACAAGGCCTTCACCGTCGACGACACGCTCTTCCTCTTCCAGGCGCGCCAGGCGCTGACCACCCCGCTCACGCCCGCGGCGACCTTCACGGTCTGGAGCACCGAGGTCGAGCGCCTCTCGTCGATCATGCCGAGCGGGCCCATCACCGCCTGGCTCCTCACGCCGGCCATGGCGCTGGGCGGCGCCGAGTGGGCGGCGCACCTGGCGGTGTGGACGCTGTTCCTGCTCGGCCTGTGGGCGACGGTGGCGCTGGCGCTTCGGCTGGGGCTCTCGCGAGAGCGCGCGGCGTGGGCAGGGCTGCTGGTCGCGGCCACCCCGGTGGCGCTCTCCATGGCGGGCACCTGCATGCCCGACGTGCCCGCCTTCGCCTTCGCCACCATCGGCCTGGAGCGGCTGCTCGCCTACAAGCAGGAGCGGCGCCTCACCCAAGCGGTGGCCTGCGCTGTCGCGTTGGCGCTCGGCTCTCTGACGCGCTCGCACATCATCCTGCTGGCAGGGGTGGGCGCCCTGGCGCTCATCGACGACACGCGGATCGAGCGCCCTGCGACCTGGCGGCGCCTGGGGTGGGGCGGGCTCGTGCTCCTGCTGGGCGCCCCGCTCCTGCACGTGGCGGTGACGCTGCTGACGCGCGACCCGTGGCGCGGCCACGACACCGTGTCGGCGATGGCCCACTTCGCCAGCTGGCGCTCGATGGACCGCACGAGCTTTGGCTTCTTCACGCACTGGTCGGTGGCGCTGCCCCTCGCGCTGCCCTGGGCCGTGCTGCGCCGGCGCGAGCTGTCGCGCAAGCTCTTCGTCTTCGCCCTCCTGGTCGGCATGGCGCTTCTGCTCGCCGCCGGATTCCAGTCCTGGTGGTGGATGACGCCGCTCTTCGCGCTGGGCGTGACGGTGCTGGCGGACCTGTTCGTGGACGCACGCCAGCGGGGCGACGCCACCCAGCTGTGGCTGCTGGCCTGGCTGCTCATCTCGCTTCCGGTGGTGGTCTACGTGCAGCTCCCACCGCGCTACCTGGTTCCCTCGGCGCCTGCAGTGGCCATCCTGCTCCTGCGCCGGCTCGAGGGCCTGCCGCTCCCCATGGCGCGCCGTTGGCTGGGGGCGATCGTGGCCGTGGGGCTGCTGGTGGGCTCGCTCATCCTGCACGCCGACGCCGTGTTCGCCGGCCTGGGACGGCGCGCCGCCAACGAGCTGGTCGCGCCACGCGTGGCCGCGGGGCAGACGGTCTGGTTCTGGGGCCACTGGGGGTTCCAGTTCTACGCCGAGCGCGCCGGGGCCCGTCCCCTCACGCTCTCCCCTCCCCACCCCCGGTCCGGCGACGCGGTGATCGTCGACGACGGCGCGCTTCCCAACGACCACCAGGGTCTGGACCTGCCGGTGGAGTTCGAGAACCGAGTCGGCACTCTCGTCCACGACTGGCCAGGACCGCGGCTCATGGCGGCCGGCGCCGGCTACTTCTCCACGCACTGGGGATTCCTCCCCATCAGCTGGGGCACCAAGGCGCTCGACCGATTCGATGTGTATGAGGTCCAGACGCCGTAGCAAGAGCTCCTTCCCCTCGTAGCCGCAAGGGGGGCGCACGATGACGTGCAGCCTTCAAAGGCGATCGCGAACGGTCCCGCCTCTGGCAGCGATTCTCTTCCTGGGAGGGCGCCGCTGCCGCTCTTCCCATAAGCCCAACCCCGGGCCCGCGGGGCACCGCCCAATCCGCGAACGCTGCCCAACCCCGGGGAGTGAGCCGGCGGGGCACCGCCCAATCCGCGAACGCTGCCAGCCCCGGGCGTGAGCCCGCGGGGGACCGCCATATCCGCGAATGCTGCCCAACCCCGGGAGTGAGCCCGCGGGGCTCCGCCCAATCCGCGAACGCTGCCCCACGGGCTCACGCCCGGGGCTGGGCAGTGTGATGGGGGCTTTCGCTTGCTCGCACATTGGCCTGATCGCCAACGTGCTGGGAGGAGAGATCCATGCGCCTCTTCAAGCCACTGCTCGCCCTGCTGCCAGCCCTCGCCCTGCTCGGCTGCTCCAGCATGAAGGTCAGGACCGACTACGCCCCCAGCGCCGTCGAGGCAGTTGCGCAATACCGGACCTACGCCTGGATGCTGAATGCATCGGGTGATCCCAGCTCCCCCGATCGTAACCCCATCGTGGGCGAGCGCATCCAGCTGGCCGTCGATCGCGAGCTCGCCAAGCGTGGCTATCAGCGCGTGGAGGCCGGCCCCGCCGACTTCATGCTCGGGTGGCATGCCAGCCTGACCGACAAGGTCGATGTGCAGGCGGTCAACGGCTACTACGGCTACGAGTGGGATCCGGTGTTCGGACCTGTCGGCGTGGGCGGCTCCGGCTATGCCCTGGAGCCGGTGACCGAAGTGCGCGAGTACAAGCAGGGGACGCTCATCCTCGACGTCGTGGACTCCGAGGCCAACAAGCTCGTCTGGCGCGGCGTCGCCGAGGCCGAGCTTTCCGCGAACCCCGACCAGAAAGAGCGTCAGGAGAAGATCGACGAGGCCGCCAAGAAGCTGGTCGAGCGCTTTCCTCCCGAGCGTCAAGAGCCCTAAGCCGGCCGAGCCGGAACCCACCGAGGGTGCAGGAGGAGGCTGCAGGCTCCAGACCCCAGACTTCAGATCAAGCGGCTCAAGGCTCAGGCAGCTGCCAATCGACGAACCCGCCACCTCGTGTAAACGCTGACCAGGGTCACCGAGACGATCAGGTAGGGGAGCAGCACTGCCAGCGAGCGCCGGCGATCGAAGTTCAGGGTCGCGATGAGCAGGGCGAGGCCCGGGTTGCGCGCGGCGCTCTCGAGCGCGAGCGCGGCCCGCTGGGTTGGCGAGCCGCCGCCGAGCAGCTCGCCCACTGCGAGCGCCGCGAGGAGCATGACCCCCATGGCCAGGTAGGAGCGCAGATCCATTGCCAGCAGCAGGCGCCAGGTCGCCGCGAGGAGAATCACGATCGCCACCAGCAGCGCGCTCCCGCCGATGACCGCGACGGGCCTGCGCACTCGCGCGGCGAAGTCCGGGGTCCAGGTTCGCGCCGCCACCCCCAGGCCGAAGGGCAGCAGCACCGAGCGCGCGACCTGACCGGCCACGGCCAGCGGCCGGATCTCCGCCTGAAAGCCAAGGGCGCGAGAGAGCAGCGCCAGCGCCAACGGCGTGGTGACGATGGAGAGAACCGCCAGGGTCAGGTGCAGGGCCGCAACATAGTCCGCTCCGCCGGTAGCCTTGCGAACCTTGATGATCATCAATGGCGCCACCGGGCACGCCGCGAGGACCGCGAGCCCCACCCGCACCGTTGGCTCGGGCCGCAACAGCCACCCCACCAGGAGCGCGATGAGCGGCACCGCGACCACCGCCGCCAGCAGCGAGCGTGCCAGTAGGCCGGGCCGCTGGACGAGGTAGAGCAGTTGCCGGCCCTCGACGGTCGACCCCTGGGCAAGCATCACCGCCGGGAGCCCCAGCGCCACGAGGATCCGGACGAGGTCAGCGAGCATCCTCTTTCTCCTCTCCCCGGCTGCTTCCCGGGTCGCCATGCCCTGAGCGCCCGCGCACCTGCTTTCGTCCAAGGTGAGGCCGGAGCGGCGAGCTCGCTCAGCCACCGCCCGCTCGCCGCGCGAGCAGCCGGATAAGCATGACGCGACGCCCCGCTCTCCTACCCGTCTGACCAGTCCCTTGCTGCCGTGCCGGTCATCAGGTTTGCGAGGACATGGGAACTCGAGCGCCTCTGCTGACAGAGCTCGTGTTTGCGGCCTGGCTGCTCAGCTGCGCCACGGTCGGCGAGACCCCCGGCCTGACCAGCAAGATCGAGGGCGCACAGATGAGCGCGAACGAGCTTCGGCTTCGGCTGCGGGGGATGGCGGCGCGCTTCTCCGGCGAGCTCGAGGACGCGGCCGACCACGTCTCCTCTCGCGTGCCCTCGCCCGACGTGCGGCGCAACATGGAGCGCTTCAAGATCACCGCGATTCCCCAGATGCAGTCCGCGCTCTTCCGCCCCGATCCCGTCGCTGCGCTCGTCGATACCTGGGCACTCCTCGCCCAGCTGCAGCAGGCGCTCACCCGGCTCTCGCAGGAGGGCGCGCTCGCCGATCCACAGGTCGAGGCCCTGGCCCGCCCGCGCTTCCACCAGATGGAGCGTGAGATCGAGCAGCTCTGGCAGCAGCTCACCGGAAAGACGGACTCCACCTTCGAGCACGAGCGCATCCACCGCTGGGCGCAGCAGAACCCGTTGGGCGATTCCCTGGCCTCCCGCATATCCACGGCCTCTCTGCTCGCCGGCCTGACGGCCCACGCACGGATCAGCGCCCTGGGTGCCGCGGCGCGTCTCCTGGAGACGACCGACGACCTCGCCCGCTTCGCCGAGTTGCAGAGCGCCTATCTGCCCAGGCAGGCGCGATGGCAAGCCGAGCTGCTGGTGCGCGACCTCTATGACGACCCGACGCTCGGCGCCCCGGGCGAGCTGGTCTCCTCTCTTCGTCGCGCGCTCGAGGCAACCGCCGCCCTGCCCGGCTTCGCCGCCGCCCAGCGGCAAGCGATCCTCGGCGACCTGCAGTCGCAGCGGCGGGCGGTGCAGTCGTACGTGTCCAGCGAGCGCGTGGCGGTCCTCGGCACCTTGAGCGCAGAGCGCTCGGCCACCTTCGAGGATATGGAAAGGGTGGGCAACGCGTGGATCGATCGCTCCTTCGATCGCTCCAGGCAGCTGCTCGACCGCCTCTTCGCATGGATCCTGCTCCTGGCCAGCTTGCTGGTCGCAGGGGCCATCGTCGTGACCTGGTTGTTCATCCGCGCCCGCAGGCGCGTGCCGCCCGGCGAGGTCCCAGGCTTTGCCCGCCCTGCTCGCGCGGAGAGATGACCGACGCAACGGTCGTCCCTCCCCTCCCCCGAGCCTCCCCGCCCCGTTGCGACCAGGGTGCGTCCTCCCCAGCTTGAGGCACACGCGCTTCCAAGGGCGTCGCGCGATGCGGAGGTCCGCGTGGACCAAGGCCCGCGCGGCAAGTCCTCGGGAGACCGACACCGTCGACTCCGCGAAGCGACGGCTTCCCGCTGCAGCCGTGCACAGCTCGCGCGCCAAAGGCGGTCCCGCGCCGGAGTCGGGCTGTCCAGGAAGTCCAGGGACGAGGGGAGAACGCCATGGGTCAGGAGCAGCAGGGACAAGAGGTCGAGCGCGGTAGAGCAGAGCGGGACCAACGCGCGGAGGAGCGCGGGCGAGGGCAGGCTCCTCGCAGGGAGCGAGCCCAGGAGGCGCTCACCTCTCATCCCCTGCTCTTCCAGATCAACCCGCCGGTCTTCCTCGCCGAGCGCCGCGCCGCTCTGGGCCGTCCCACCAGCCTCGATGACCTGCCGCAGCAGCTGTTCGAGGACCTGGCTGCGCGCGGCTTCCAATGGGTCTGGCTGCTCGGAGTCTGGCAGACCGGGCCGGCGAGCCGGCAGGTCTCCCGCAACCAGCACCAGTGGCGCGCGGGCTTCCGCCA
>JACRCT010000511.1 GCA_016218885.1 Deltaproteobacteria bacterium
GCCTGAACCGGAGCCTCCCCATGAACGACACGATCGAGATCAAGGTCCGCGTCAACGGCATCGACGAGGCGGCGCGCCTCCAGGCGAACACCACGCTGCTCACCTTCCTGCGCGAGAGCCTCAACCTGACCGGGGCCAAGGAGGGCTGCAACGAGGGCGAGTGCGGCTCGTGCATGGTGCTGCTCGACGGCAAGGCCGTGAACAGCTGCCTCATCCTCGCCGCCGAGGTCGACGGCCGGGAGATCGTCACCATCGAGGGCATCGGCAACGCGAAGAGCCTGCACCCGCTGCAGAGGAGCTTCCTCAAGCACCACGCGGTGCAGTGCGGCTTCTGCATGCCGGGGATGATCATCACCGCCTTGGGGCTGATCGGCGAGAAGGCCGACCCCTCCGAGGGGGAGATCAAGACCGCCCTGGCCGGCAACCTGTGCCGCTGCACCGGCTACGAGCAGATCATCCAATCCATCCAGGCTGCGGCCAAGCAGCTGCGCGCCCAGGAGCAGAAGGCGTCGCGGAGGACCGCATGAGCACCGCCACCAAGGTCGTCGGCACCTCCGTCCTCAAGGTCGACGCGCTGGAGAAGGTCACCGGGGCCGCGCTCTACACCGCCGACCTCAAGTTCCCGCGCCTGCTCCACGCCTGCGTGGTGCGCTCGCCCCACGACCACGCGAAGGTCCTGGGCATCCGCAACGACCAGGCGCTGAAGGTCCCCGGGGTGCGGGCCATCGCCACCGGAAAGGAGTTCCCGCTCCACACCGGCATCTACCTCAAGGACCAGACGGTCTTCGCCACCGACCGGGTGCGCTACGTCGGCGACGCGGTGGCGGCGGTGGCCGCCGAGACCCCCGAGGCCGCGCACGAGGCCGCCGCCCTCCTCGAGGTCGACTACGCGCCGCTGGAGCCGATCTTCGACGTCCTCAAGGGCATCGAGGAGGGCGCGCCGCTGGTGCACCCCGACCTCGCCAAGTACGAGTGCGTCCCCTGGATCTCCCCCAAGGCCGGCACCAACATCAACAACCACCTCAAGGTGCGCAAGGGCGACTACGAGGCCGCGCTCAAGAGGTGCGCCCACGTCTTCGAGAACACCTTCACGGTGCCGCAGGTCCAGCACGTTCCGATGGAGCCCCACGTCTCGGTGGCCCGGGTGGACAACGCCGGCCGGGTGCAGGTGCATACCTCGGCGCAGAGCCCCTTCACGGTGCGCCACCTGCTGTCGGCGTGCTTCAAGCTGCCCCACGGCGACGTGGAGGTGGTGGTCCCCACCGTGGGCGGCGGCTTCGGCGGCAAGGCCGGCATCAACCTCGAGCCCATCGCGGTGGCGCTGGCCCTGAAGACCCGCGGCCGCCCGGTGCGGGTGATGGTGGACCGCAGCGAGGAGTTCTACGCCACGGTGGTGCGCCAGGGGCTGACCGCCACGCTGGTCACGGGCGTCGACAGGAAGGGCAAGGTCCAGGCGCAGAAGATGCGCTACCTGTGGGACTGCGGGGCGTACGGGGGCTACGGCGTCAACGTGGTGCGGGCGGCCGGCTACACCTGCGGCGGCGCCTACTTCTTCCCCAACGTGTGGGGCGACTCCATCGGCGTCTACACCAACCGGCCGGTCGGCAGCGCCTACCGCGGCTTCGGCATGGGCGAGATCCACTGGGCCCTCGAGCAGCAGATGGACATGGTGGCCCACGAGATCGGCATGGACCCGGTGCAGTTCCGCCTCCACAACTGCCTGGGCCCGGGCAAGACCACCGTCACCGGGCAGGTGCTGGGCAAGTTCGCCGGCCGCGTCGACAAGTGCATCCGCAAGGTCGACGAGTCGCTGAAGATCTCCAAGAAGGGTCCGCGCAAGGCGGGCTGGAAGCCGGGCAAGGACGGCAAGTACCACGGCAAGGGCATCGCCTGCGCGGTGAAGGCCCCGGCCATGCCCAACAACGCCTCCTCGTCGGTGGTGCTCAAATTCGCCGAGGACGAGACCCTGGAGATCCTCATCTCGGGCATCGACTACGGCCAGGGCCTGATGACGGTGGCCGCGCAGTACGCCGCCGAGGCCCTCGACCTGCCGATGGACAAGATCCGCGTGCGCGGCAAGCCCGACACCGATCTGTCCCCCTACGACTGGCAGACGGTGGCCTCGCGCCAGACCTGGGCCACCGGCAACGCGGTCCTCAAGGGCTGCGAGATGCTCAAGGAGCAGCTCTTCGACATGGCCGCCCAGGCCCTCAAGGCGCCCAAGAGCCGCCTGGTGCTCAAGGGCTGCAAGGTCGTGGACAAGAAGACCCGCAAGTCGGTGAAGCTCGCCGAGCTGGTGATGGGCTACCAGTTCCCCGACGGGCACACCATCGGCGGGCCGGTGGCGGCCGCGGCGACCTACGTGCCCGAGGGGCTGCTCTTCCTCGACCCGGACACCAGCCAGAGCAAGAAGCCGGTGGCCAAGTGGACCTTCGGCGCGCAGGGCGTGGAGCTTTCGGTCGACCCCGAGACCGGCGTGTTCACCATCCACAAGCTCACCGCCTGCTACGACGTGGGCAAGGTCGTCAACCCGGCCATGATCCTGGGCCAGACCTACGGCGGCATCGTGCAGGGCGTGGGCACGGCGATGATGGAGGAGCTCATCCTCGACGAGAAGACCGGCAAGCCGCGCAACGCCGCGCTGATGGACTACAAGATCCCCACCAGCCTCGACATCCCGGACAAGCTCGAGGCCCACTACGTCGAGACCCCCCAGCAGGACGGACCGCTGGGCGCCCGGGGCATCGGCGAGCACACGATGATCCCCACTCCGGCGGCGATCTCCGATGCGCTCTACGACGCCTGCGGCATCCGCATCCTGGAGATGCCCATCACCGCGGAGAAGGTGCTGCGGGCGCTAAAAAGCAGCCGTAAGCTCTAAGTCGTAAGTCGTAAGTTCCTCCTGCCGACCCTCTTCGCCACTCTCGTCGGGGGGGATTTGGGTAAGGTGCCCTACAGGGGAGCGCTGCTACTGGATGGCGGCGCGCTCGGGGTGACTGCTGTCCTGGACACCCAGGTTACCGAGGTAGACGCCTGACTGGCTCTGGCGTGAGCGTTGCCTGGAGAATTAGGATGATAAATGTCAGCCATGGCGCATCCAGATGAGCGGAAGGCTGCGAACGACGGTGGACACGCCGACCCGAGCCTCAAGCCGGGTCCCTCACCAGGCGAATGGATTGCCGCGGTCGTCGGGTTTCTGCTTTCCGCGCCCGGAATGCTGCTGGCCGGCCACGCCGCGCCCTTTCTGCAGGGTCACTACGATGGCAACGCCGGTGACGCATCGACGCGCGCGCTCGGGGAGGGGGTCGTCCTGGGCATGGCGGCAGTCGCGGGGGCGGGAGCATTCCTTTCGCTGGTCATCTTCGTCCTGATGCTCACTTCTCGGAGAAGCGCTGCCGCGGTCATCGGCCTCCTGCTCAGCTTGTTCGGGCTCACGGTCAGCATCAAGCTGGCAATCAACCTTCTCTGAGACCAGATGGCGTCAGGGATTCGCCGAGTGGAGCGCGAGCTTCAGGAACACACCCGCTTCATGGATTACTTCGACCTTGCCAGGGATGAAGAGGTTGATCCGGTAGTATGGCTCGATATACGGCAAGGCAACGAGGCCGCTTCTAGACCTCGACTGGTCGCGCAACGGGACAGGAACTCCGACAAAGGCGTGAATGACGGGACCTGCCTCGGATCCGAAGAGGTACCCGACGCCCGCGCCCGCGCTGACGAAGAAGTAGCCAGACAGCTCGAGCTGCGGTCCGTAGAGAGGGCGCTTGCCGTCCTGCACGAACTTGCCGTTCAGGCTGAGCGAGAGGAGCGAGTAGCTCGCGGTGAGGTCGAGGTTCGCGCTCACGCCGTGCCCCGAGCCGTAGGAGTACGCGATCGAGGGTCCGAGCGAGAAGTGCCATCCGACCTGGGTCGGATCGATTCCGCGGTCGGCGAGGACCGCTGCCGGCGCCAATACTCCTAGTACGACGGCGAACCATGAACCAGAGGCCTTCGCGCGCGCCGAGGACATTTGAGCGCCTCCATTGTGCGTCCTTCGAAATAACGCCAGAAAGGATTGCCAACTCGCGCAGATCCCGCTCCTTCGCCGCGCAGACCGTAGCCGAGGGCGACGATAGAACGATCGCACAGCGTCTGCAGCGGTCTATCGGTCGAGCAACCGTCAGCGCAACCTCGCAGCATGAACTATTGGGTTCGCATTGCGCTTGCCCTCATCTTCCTGGTGCTGCTTCTCAACCTGGATCTTCTCCACGAGAGCAAACCTGTGATGCGGCACGAGGTAGTGCTGGTGACCGCGTGGCGGAAGAGTGTTCCTCAGGCGGGAATGCCTGCGAGAGAGGGACGGAGACTTGGCCGGGGATGTTGCTGTGCTTTCGCGGATAGGCGAAAGGATCTGCTGAACCGAGGCAAGGGCGGAGTAGTGGCAGGCGATGGGGAGGAGCTTGAGGGCGTTTCCGGGTGGCTACGGAGCGGTGTTGGGAGGCGTAACGAGCAGCGCGACGAGAAGACCGGCAAGCCGCGCAACGCCGCGCTGATGGACTACAAGATCCCCACCAGCCTCGACATCCCCGACAAGCTCGAGGCCCACTACGTCGAGCCCCCCCAGCAGGACGGACCGCTGGGCGCCCGGGGGATCGGCGAGCACACGATGATCCCCACCCCGGCGGCGATCTCCGACGCGCTCTATGACGCCTGCGGCATCCGCATCCTGGAGATGCCCATCACCGCCGAGAAGGTGCTGCGAGCGCTGAAGGCAGCCGTAAGCTCTAAGTCGTAAGTTCCTCGCACCGACCCTCTCCGCCACGCTCGGCGGGGAGAGCCGTCAGGTGGTCTGCTCGCGCAGGCTCCGGACACCGGGCCTCCTTGAGCCCTGCCTTCCGTGACCAAGAGCCCTGGAAGCGGAACACTGGCCGCCCTCGTCACCACCGATGCCCCGGGGACTGGCTTCGACCTCGTTCACCCTGGGCACGACCGCCGGCCCAAACGTGCTGGTCGTGACGCAGTCCGGCGGAGCCTTGTTCGGAACGCCCTAGCTCTCATCGGCGCATGGCGGGGCCGAGTCGAAGCCCGAGCGGGAGCACTTCCTTCGTCGCTTCGCGCCCCTGCGCCATAATCGGCGGGCGACTGCTCGCAGTTGGATGCGGCCGTCGGAGGCCAGATGAGTCCGAGAGCGGCAACGGGAGCGCGGTCTCAGGTTTTCCTTGTAGCCGGGACGCTGTGTGCCGTGATCGGGTCGGCCTGCTCGGGTGGCGTTCCCTTCAGCCTGGTTCAGCGCGGCGACGCGGGAGTTCCCGGAGATCCGGTTCCCCAGCGGCTGGAGAAGGTCGCGGGAGACCTGCAATCAGCTTCGGTCGGGACCGCCCTGCCCATCTCGCCCCAGGTCCGGGTCCTGGACTCGGAGGGCAACCCGGTGCCCGGCTTTGCGCTCTCGTTCCAGGTGGAGATCGGCGGGGGCAGCGTGGGGTCGGCCAAGGTCGTCACCGACGCGCAAGGCCTGGCCGCAAGCTCTTTCACCCTGGGAACGGTGGCCGGTGAGAACCGGTTGGTCGTGGCTCCGGTTCTCGGAGCTCTGTCCGGTGCGCCGAAGACGGTGAGCTTCTCTGCCCTGGGGTTCGCCGCCGCGGCCGACCACTTGGAGAAGGAGGCGGGGGACCTGCAGTCGGCCATGGTGGGCACCCGGGTGCTGGAGGATCCGCAGGTGCGGGTCGTGGACTCGTGGGGCAACCCGGTTCCGGGCTTCGCGCTGTCCTTCGAAGTCAGCGTGGGGGGAGGCCGTGTCGGTGCCGCCACCGCCTCCACGGATCCTTCGGGGTTGGCCTCGACGTCCTTCACGCTGGGGCCGGTCGCCGGGGACAACGTGCTGGCGGTGGGCCCTCTCGACGAGCCCCTGCCGGGAACGCCGGGGACGGTCACCTTCCTGGCCAGAGGCACCACCGGCGCTGCGGATCGTCTGGAGAAGGTCGCCGGCGATCTGCAGTCGGCCAGGGTGGGGACGGCAGTGGCCGTCGATCCGCAGGTGCGGGTGGTGGATGCCTTGGGGAACCCGGTGGCCGGCTTTCCC
>JACRCT010000487.1 GCA_016218885.1 Deltaproteobacteria bacterium
GCGCTCAGGGCCACGATCACCGTGCTGCTTGAGCGCTCCACCGCGAAGCGACCGTCGGCTGCGTGGATGGCGTCGTCGTCGACCAGGAAGTCGGCCAGCGGAACGCCGTCCTCGTCGAGGACGCGCCCCGCGATCCGCACGGTCGCCGTGAGCGGGAGGACCAGGCCGTCACCCGGCCGCGCCTCCACCTGCATCGCCGAATAGCCCGGCGCCTGCGCCGTGACCACGAGCCGATCCCCGGCGAGGTGCTCGAGCACGAACCCGCCGTCCACGCCAGCCTCCACCTGGGCGCCGGGGCTCGCCGCCTCGCTGACCGCGCGCACCTTCGCGCTGCCGATGGCCACCCCCGTCTCCGCGTCGATCACCCGCCCGCGGATCGTCCCTGTTCCGACCTCGACCTCGAGGTCGAGGAGCGCCCGCGCCTCTTCCTCTAGATCCACCAACCCCGGCGCCGACGCTTCGCTGCCAGGCACGCTGGCCCGCACCTCGTAGCGGCCCGGCGCTAGACCTCTGAGGTCATAGCGCCCCTCCGAGTCGGTCATCGCGCGGCCCGAGCTCACCAGTCCGAGAGGCTGCAGCCGCGCCACGACCGTGGCCCCGTCGACCGGGTGGCCGGACCGGTCTCGCACGGTTCCCTCGACCTCGCTGCCCAGCCCGACCGTGATCCTGAGCGGCCCACCCGGCGCCCTCGCCGAGAGCAGCCCCTCCGCATAGCCTTCCGCGTGCGCGCGGAGGAGCAGCGCCCCCACCGCCAGGCCATCGAGCCGGAAAGCCCCGTCGGCGAGGCTGCGCGCGCGGGCCACTATTCGCTCGGGCTGGTCGAATCCAGACGCCATCACCTCCGCCCCCGGGAGCCCGACACCCGAGCGATCGACCACCCGCCCGTCGATCGCCGCGGCACGCTCGAGCTCCACCAGCAGGGTCAGAGTCTCCCCCACCGGGAGATCCACCGGTTGCTCCCACGGCACGAAGCCCTCGGCAGAGACCCGCAGCTGTGCCTCGCCGGGAGGGAGCGCGAGCAGGGTGGCCTTCCCATCTGGCCCGGTTCGCTCGGGCGGAGACGGCGAGGGGAAGAGCTGCACCAGAGCTCCCGAAAGAGGGCCGGCCCTACCGCGTTCGCGGGCGATGAGGCGAAGCCCGGCGGGCCGGTGCAGCGAGAGCACGATCCCTTCGGACGCCGAGCCGGTCTCCAGCTCGACCACCTGCGATACGAGGCCGTCCCCGCGCGCCCACAGGAGCCCCGGAACCATCGTGAGCGAGAACCGACCATCGTGGCCGGTCTCGATGGTCCTCGACTGCAGGAAGACGGAAGCGCCGGCGACCAGCCTATGACCGTCCCGGACCTCGCCTTTCACCTCCTGCTGGGCCCCGGGCCTCGACTCCTCTCTCGACGACGCAAGGTCGGCGGCCGGGAGGACCTCCGGTGAGGGCTCGACAACGCTGGGTGCCGGCGCACGCGCTGGACGCAGCAGGACCCATGCGGCCAGGCCGCCAGCGACGATCATCCCTGCCGCGAGAGCGCGCTTCATCGGATCGCTAGCCGGGTGCCTCGGGCCGCCCGGCAGGAGCCCGAGCATGTTAGCGGTTCTCCCCTCTGGCGACGAGGTGGCTTCGCTGGCTATGCTAGCCGGCAGCCTCTCCCCTCCACGGAAGCGCCAGGCGTGCACCGTCGATCCTCCAGCGCCGCCCCGCTCGCGCTCGACCCCGCAGCGGATGCGCCTCCCGAGCCGGAACGGACGGACGTTCCCTGGGCAGACGCGCCTCCCGCCTCGTCGCAGGCCCCGGCAGTCGACGTACCGTGGGAAGAGAGCTCTGCAGCTCCACCGGGGCAGCGACTACCCACGCCGCCCCAGGAGATCCTCGAGCTCTTCGGGATCGAGGAGCCATCGGCGGCGGGCACGACGGCCCTCCCCAGGGGCCGCCGGCGTCTGAAGGCCGCGGGCGGCTCGGCCCTCCTCCTGTTTCTCGGGCTCGGCACGGCGCTGGCCATCCACGAGCCTCAGTTCGGCTGGATCGGAGGAGCCGCGGCTGCCTCGGTGGGCGGAACCCTCATGGCAAGGGAGGCCGGGTTCAGTGCGCTCGCCTCGCTCCTCGGGCTCGCGGCGTTCTTCGGCACCGTGGTCCTGGTGGTGGCGGGACTCCTGGTCGGAGCGATCGCCAGCCTGCCGGCTCTCCTCGGGACCTGAGGCTCGGGTCCGTTCGGTGCTCTAAAGATCGACCTGCATCCCGAGCTCGACCACCCGTCCGGGTGGGATGTCGAAGTACGCCGTGGGGCTCCGCGAGTTCTTCGAGATGAAGGAGAACAGCTCCTTCCGCCACCGCATCATCCTTGAGCGACCGGAGGTGAGCAGGGTCTCTCTCCCGAGGTAGTAGCTGGTGTTCGCCGGATCCGTGGTCAGGCCTTGCCGGTAGGCGCGCCGCATCAGCTCCGGCACGTTGGGCGTCTCCATGAATCCGTAGCTGGCGATCAGCTGGTAGAAGCCATGGCCCAGCTCCCGCAAGGTAACGCGATCCTCGCTCGTGACAGACGGGACCTCGGCCGAGAGGATCGAGAGGAGCACGACCTGCTCGTGCAGCATCTTGTTGTGCTTGATGTGATGGAGGAGAGCCGGCGGCGTTCCCGTGGTCGAGGCTGCCATGAAGACCGCGGTCCCCGGCACCCGCGGAGGAGCTCGCCGGGCCACATCCTCGAGGAAGAGCTCCATCGGTAGCGTGGAGCTGGCGATCCGCCTCGCGAGCTCGGACCGCCCGTCCTTCCAGGTCGTCATCAAGGTGAACATGATGACGCCGATGAGCAGCGGGAACCA
>JACRCT010000494.1 GCA_016218885.1 Deltaproteobacteria bacterium
CTCGGATCGTATGAAAGTCGGACGATCGGAGCTTCCCGGAAGCCTCCGGTATGAAGTTTTTTCCGAAACGAGCTTTCGGGAAGCTCTGGGGGCGAGTTTTTTCCTGGCGGGGGCTTCCTCCGAGTCCCCGGAGGCATCCGGTTCCACCTGCGCACCCCCGCAAGTTCGCGACCTGACTCCAGTGCAACCCGACCCTGCACCTCAGCCCCGTCTCACGGCCGCTCCGACCAGCTCGCGCGCCCGCTCCGCCTGCTCCGGGAGGCAGTAGATGCGCGACAGCCGCAACGCCTGGGCGTAGCGCTGGTAGAGCGGCGTGTATTGGGCGATCGGGGTGGTCGTGCCCGCGTGGGAGTCGACCACGTAGAGCGGAGGGCCCCCGCCGGCGAAGTACTTGGACAGCACGCTCACCGACTCGCAGCGGAAGTGCTCTATCCCCGCGGCGGTGAGGTCGGCCCCGAGCCCCTCGAAGTCATAGTTCCGGTCGAGCTCGGTGGCCTGCACGATGAGCTTGTAGCCCCGCCGCTCGACGATGCGCCGCGCCCAGCGGTTGGACGAGCCGCGCAGCGCCCCGTAGAGCGAGACGTCGTCGCACGCCAGGAACCGCTCGGGGTCGGCGGGCAGGGCGAACCGCTCCGGCTCCTCCACGCAGCACCTGCGCAGCAGCTCGTCGAAGTTGACGCTGGTGTGGTGGTAGTAGACCGACACGAACATGTGGAAGCGCGAGAGCAGGAAGTCCTCGAAGCCGAAGATGCCCGCGCGCCCGAGGCCCAGGTAGACCTTCCCCTCGCGCTCGACCGGCAGCAGGTTCTCCACCAGCCAATCGAGGTCGTAGCGGCCGTAGTTCACGCCGGTGAAGATGGTGTCCCGCAGCAGGTAGTCCATGCGGTCGGCGTCGAGCTCGCCGCTGACCAGCTGCCGCAGGACCGGGCCGAAGTCCTTGCCTCCCGCGACGAAGGGCGAGCCCGAGGGTGGCTCGCCGCCCAGGACCAGCGCGGCAACCGCGGCCGGGGCGAGCCCCAGCGACCCCAGCGAGCGCTCGAGCACGGGGGTGAGGCTCGAGTCCAGCAGGATGCGCGCGGTGTAGTCCTCGTGCGAGGCCTGCTGGTCGTCGCCCCCGGGGATCCACCCCGGCAGCCGCAGGGCGCGCCTGGGCGGCGCTGCCCGCTCGGAGGCGTGCGAGAGCGGCGGGTGGCCCAGGTCGTGGCACAGGGCGGCGATGCGCACCGCCTGCCGCAGCCGCGCGCGCTCAGGCTCGGCCAGGGCGGTCTTGGCGAAGACCGAGTCGAACAGCCTCCCGGCCACGTGCATCGCCCCGATGGAGTGGGCGAACCGGGTGTGCGTGGCGCCGGGGAAGGCGAGCTCGCCGAAGCCCAGCTGCTTGACGTGGCGCAGGCGCTGGAAGAACAGGCTGTCGACCAGCGCCACCTCGCAGTCGGCGACGGCGATGGTGCCGTGGATCGGGTCGCGGATCCGCATGGGGCGAGGAGAGCATCGGGGCGGGGAGGACGCAACCGGCTCGAATGCACCCTCAGGGCTTGTAGCGAAGGATCGTCCCGCTGGCCCCGACCACCAGCACCGACGTCGCATCGGCGGCGACCGCGTTCAGCCGATTGTTGGTCCCCACCTCTACCCGCACCCAGCCGGCGGGTTCGCGATGGACGACGAGGCCCTGCTGACCTACCGCCCAGGTCTCGACGCCGGGAGGCCCCGACACATGGTTCAGGGACTCGAACTTCCCCTCCTGGGACCATACTCCGCTCTGGAGGCGGTAGATGGTGCCGTCGATGGCCGTGGCCCAGAACTCCCCTCTCCGCGCGCCCCAGACCCCAGACAACAGCCCCGTGGTGACATCCGGCGCCCGTTTCCAGCTCCCTCCGTCGAAGCGCAGCATGGTGCCGGTGTCGCCGACAGCCCACACGTCGTCCGCCGCGACCCCGTGGACGGTGAAGATCGTGTCGGGGGTCAGCGCCATGTTGCCCAGGTCGGTGACCCCCACGCCGTCCCAGCGCAGAAGGGCCCCGGAGTCTCCCACCAGCCAGACCTCGCTGGACGAGGCGCCCCAGACCCCGTGCATCCCTTCGGTCTTCCCTGTCGCCACGGACGTCCAGCTCGCGCCCGTCCAGCGCTCGACGAGTCCGGCGCCGCCCACGACCCAGGTGGTCGCGCCGTCCGCCCAGACGGCGGACAGGCTCGACGCCCGCTCGTCCTCGACGGTCCAGCCGCTCGGCGAGCGCCTCAGGATCGCCCCGGCCTCTCCGACCGCAATCGCCTGGTCGGGCGACGGGATGGCCACTGCGTTCAAGGCGACCCTCGAGCCGCTTCCCACGTTGGCCCAACCGCCGGGATTCCTGTGCAGGATGGCCCCGGCCTCGCCGACGACCCACCCTCCGCAGCCGTCCGAAGAGCCAGCCGCAAGCGCCGCCGTGGTGTTGCTCTGGATTGCGCGCCAGCTCGTGCCGTCGTAGGCGAGGAGCGTTCCCGCCGTCCCCGCTGCCCAGAGGTCGCTGGTCCCGGTGCCCCAGAGGGTCGTGAGCGTCGCGAGACCGGCGGGGCTGGTCACTTTGGAGAGCGTGCTGTCTGTGGCGGACAGGAGAGTCCCTTTGCTCCCGGCTATCCAGACCTCTCCGGCAGCCGCTCCCCACACCGCGCGCAGGGTCTCGAGGGCAGGCGACGTCAGGCGGGACCAGGTGGCCCCGTTCCACCGGAGGACCGTTCCGGCCTCGCCGACGACCCACACGTCTTTGGGGCCGCTGCCCCACACCCCAAACAGATCGACTGTGACGGGCGGCGCGGCGGGCGGAAGCTCCTTGATGGATTGTCCGTCCCACCGAAGCACGGTCCCGGCTGCGCCGACGAACCAGATCCCGTCGGGTCCGCACCACGCCCCGACGAGGCTCGCCTGACTCGCGTTCGGGACCGCCGAGAAGCCCTTCGAGTCGCCGCGGAGGACTACCCCGTCGCTGCCGGCGGCCCAGACCTCGAGGCCTGCGGTGCAGATCGCGCGGAGGGCCGAGGTCGTGCCGGTCTTCGCCCTCTCCCACGTCCCCGCCTTCCAGCGGAGGACCGTCCCGGCCTCCCCGGCGGCCCAGAGCCCATCGTCTGCCCAGACTGCGCCGTGGAGCGTGTTCCCCTGTGGAAGCGGGTTCTCCCAGCACCAGCCACCCTGACAGAGGCCAGCGGTGGCCGGAGCGACACTGCTCGGGGTGCAGGCGGCATCTGGGGTCCCGGAGCCCCCGTCGACGCCACCGTCCCGCGAACCGCCGTCTCGGGAGCCGCCATCCCGCGAGCCGCCGTCACGAACGCCTGCGTCGCGGCGGACGGGCGGAAAGTCCTCATAGACCGTCGGCGGTTCGGAGCTGCAGCCGAGGAGGCTGCCGATGACGACGAGGAGCGCTTTCGTCCGGGGGCTCACTGCCCCGTGGCGCTCTCGCTGGCGTAGACCAGGATCGCCTCGACGCCCGGCATCGCCATGCTCCCCGTGAACTCGTTCGCCGCCTGCAGCCGCTTCGTGATGCACGTGGCTCCGATGATGACCCGCTGGTTGTTGTCCTTGGTGGGATCGTTGTCCGGGAACTCGTCCACGTCGTCGCGCATGTAGATCTGGAAGTCGTTGACCCCGTCGCCGTCGATGTCGCCGAACAGCTCTTGTGGCATCGCGGCCACTTCCGAGGTGTTGGTGAGGTCGGCTGCTGCGAGCGCGCTGCCCGCGACGTTGGTGGTCATGATGTTGTACTTCGCGATGTTCGCCGCGGAGAGGTAGGTGTCCCAGAGCGGGTAGTTGCGCCCGAAGAACAGTCGCGCGTACTGCAGCCCGCTCTCTGCGCAGGACAGCGTCTCCTTGGCCTTGAAGGTCCGGCGGGCCCGCTCGGACTCCGATCCGCTGTGCGCCAGCAAACCCGCAGACACCGCGAGCCCAGCGACTCCCAGCAGCATCACCGGCAGGAGCGCACTTCCCCGCTCGTTCTTTCGCGCTTGGCAGACCATGACGAATCCCTTCAGTAGGAGCTGTTCAGCATTCCGTTGCGGATCCCGACCACTGCCCGATACTTCCGCACCGGCCGCTTGTCGTGCAGCGCCGCGCCGGAGGCTGAGAGAGCGGTCTGGCCGGTGATGGAGACCAGCTCGATCCGCAGCTGGCGGAGCGCCCGCGCGTCCTGTACCGCCGTGGATGCGCTTGGATCCAGCTTCGGAACCCACTTGATGTTCGAGACGTTGCCGAAGGCGCCCCCTTCGTCCACGCCGTATTCCACGTGGAAGTTGGTGATGTGTCGCGCCACGACCTTCCCGCCGATGCCACCGTTGGAGTTGTATTCGTCGCAGAAGACCGGAGCGTCGGGACCGGTGACCGAGCCGCACACCGTCGGCCAGCTGCGATAGAGGGTCATCTCCTTCTCGTCGCCGCTGGGGCAAACGTAGTAGTGCAGAACGCGGGCAGGCATTACCGCCAGGCCTGCGTGGATGGACAGCGACTTCCCGTCGAGTCCTGGGCCGATCGGGAGGTACCCCACCGAGCTCACAAGCTTCCCGGGAGGCCCAGACGCCGTGGCCACCCCGGTGAGGAGGAGGGAGTCCGTGAAGTTGGTGATCAGCAGGGTGTTTGACGTGGCCAAGAAGCCCGAGATTGCGTCGACCTCCAAGTCGGTGCCCGACGGCGCACCCTTCGTCCACGCCCGCGTGCCTCGGAGCGCTGGGCGGTTGACCGCCTC
>JACRCT010000495.1 GCA_016218885.1 Deltaproteobacteria bacterium
AGGCCTCAAGGGGGGCTTGCTCGCCCGCGGCCTGTTGGTGGCCGGCCTGGCCGGCGTCGCGATCGCCTCGTGGCTCACAGGGAGGCGGCTCGACCGAGCGGAGGAGGAGCTGGCTCGCTTCACCCAGGCCGTGGAGCAGGTGGGGAGCAGCGAAAGCGAAGTCCGCTACCTGATGGATCGGGTGCCAGCGACCCTGTTCGTGGTCTCGCTGACCGGCGAGGTGGTCTTCGCCAACCAGGCACTCGGGCAGCGGCTCGGGTGCCGCCACGGAGAGCTCGTGGGGCGCCGGCTCCTCGATCTCTGTGTTCCCGAGCGGCAGGGCGCTTTCGCCAGGGAGCTGGAGAAGGTTCTCAAGGGCACCCATTCGCTTCCGCTCAAGCTGCCCCTGTTCTCCCGCAGCGGCGCCCCTCTTCACCTGGAGACCACCTTCTCCTCCTGTCTGTTTGGAGGAACGGCGGCGTGGGTAGGGGTCGGTTGCGACACCGCAGACCGCGCCGCGCTCGAGCAGGCGCTCTCGGCCGACCACGCCTTCCTGGACCACGTGCTGGCAGCCACGCGCAATGCGGTGCTGGTCTATCGCGGCGCGGACGGCGTCTGCGTCCTCGCCAACGCCGACGCGTCGCGGCTGGTGGCCTCCACGGGCGCCGCGGCGCCGTGGCTCCTGCGCGAGTCCGAGCTCTTCGAGACCACGGGCTTGCTCGCGCGCGCGGAAGAGGCCCTCGAGAGCGGCGACTCGGCGAACGTGGAGGTCCGCGTCGAGCAACCCGGCGGCAAGGCGGTGTGGCTCGCCTGCGCCCTGGTGCCCTTCCGCGCCGGGGGCGAGGCCCACCTCTTGATCACCCTGGAAGACGTCACTCCGCGACGGCTCGCCGGAGAGGAGCTGCGCACGGCGCGGGCGATGCTCCAGACCGTACTCGACGCCATTCCGCAGTACATCTGCTGGCTGGACCGCGACCTCACCATCCTGGGGTCCAATCGCGCCTTCGCTCGCCTGGCGGACCTGGGGGAGCCGGCCAAGGCCGTGGGCATGAAGGCCAAGGAGCTGCCCTTCGGCGCCGAGCAAGCGGCCGCGTTCTTCGCCAAGGCCAGCGAGGTGATGGAGAGCGACCTCCCTGAGCACCACGCCATCGAGCGCACCCGCGCCTGGGGCGGAAGCCGCTGGCTGGACATGACCCGCATCCCCCTGCGCGACGCCGCAGAGCGGGTGATGGGCGTGCTCATCGCCGCCGAGGACATCACCGCCTCCCGCGAGGCGGAGGCGCGCCACAGCCAGGCCGAGCGCGAGCTGCGTACGCTGCTCGACTCCCTGCCTGCCTCGGCGTCGCTCAAGGACGCGTCCGGGCGCTATGTGACGGGGAACGAGACCCTCTGCCGGACCCTGGGGATGAACCTCGATCAGATCACCGGCCGGACCGACGAGGAGATCTTCCCCAAGGAGCGCGCGGAGGAGGAGCGACGGACCGATCTGCTCGTCCTCAACGAGGACTGCCCGGTCTCGGTGGAGGAGGAGCGGATCGGCCCGAGCGGCCAGCAGGTGGTGGCGGTCCGCAAGGTCCCCATCCATGACGGAGAGGGCGCGGTGGTGGGGCTCATCGGGCTGGGCTTCGACATCACCGACCTCAAGCGCGCCGAGCGCGAGCTGCGCGCCGCCAAGGAGGCGGCCGAGGCGGGCACCCAGGCCAAGAGCGCGTTCCTGGCCAACATGAGCCACGAGATCCGCACCCCGATGAACGGAGTGCTGGGCGCGGCGGAGCTCTTGCTGGCGACCGAGCTGGAAGAGGAGCAGCGCACGCTCGCCCAGACGCTCCATCGCTCGGGCGAAGCGCTGCTGAGCATCCTCAACGACCTCTTGGACTTCTCCAAGATCGAGGCGGGTCGCCTGGTGCTGGAAGAGCTGCCGTTCGAGCTGGAGGACCTCCTCTTCGACGTGGTGGAGCTGTTCCGCACCAAGCAGGCAGGCGGCCAGGTGGGTTTGACCGTGCGGCTGAGCCCGGCCTTGCCGCGCCGCTTCCTCGGCGACGCGGGACGGCTGCGGCAGGTGCTGGGCAACCTCCTGGGCAACGCCATCAAGTTCACCTCCGAAGGCTCGGTGAACCTCGACGCCGAGGCGGGCACGCCACGCAGCGACGGGCGGATGGAGGTCAAGCTGCGGATCGAGGACTCGGGTGTGGGGATGCCGCCAGAGGTCCTCAGGCAGCTCTTCCGTCCCTTCGCGCAGGCCGACTCCTCGACCGCGCGACGCTTCGGCGGCACCGGCTTGGGCCTGGCCATCTGCAAGTCGTTGGTGGAGGCGATGGGCGGCCGAATCAACGTCACCAGCCGGGAGGGCGTCGGCTCGACCTTCGAGGCCACGGTGCTCTTCCGACCCCAGCCGGACTCGGCCAAGATCGACGTCCCCCACGCAGCGGGGTCGCGGGCCCTGGTCGTCGCGTCGGTGGCCAGGCTGCGCAGCGTCTTGCGCGAGCAGCTCGAGCACTGGGGTTTCTCGGTCGAGGAGGCCGAGAACCTGCGGTTGGAAGGGGAGCCTCCGCCCGTCGTGCTGTGCGATGAGCCTTGCTGGGAGGCGGAGCGCAGCGCTCAAGAGCTCGCCAGCCGGACGAAGGTGGTCGTGCTCCGCCCGGTGACAGTCGACGCCGCCGAGCTCCTCGCGCCACTGCCCGGAGCGGCCGCAGTCCTCCGCCAGCCAGCACGCCCAAGCCTGCTCGCGCGCACGCTGGAAGAGGCCCTTTCGGGCAGCGCTGTCGAGCCCCGACCATCGATGGCAACGGTCGGCGAGCTCCCCACCGGCGTAGCCACGGCCCACATACTTCTGGTGGAAGACAACATCGTCAACCAGATGATCGCCTCTAGGATGCTGGAGAATCTCGGGGCCAAGGTGTGGGTGGCCAAGAATGGACGCGAGGCGATCGAGCTCTCTGCCAAGCAGCGGTTCGACCTGGTGCTGATGGACTGTCAAATGCCAGAGATGGACGGTTTCGAGGCCACCGCTGCCATCCGAGCACGCGAGGCGCAGGGCGGGCCAAAGGGGGACCACGTTCCCATCGTGGCCTTGACCGCCTCGGCCCTGCCCGGAGATCGCGAGAGGGCCCTGGTCGCCGGCATGGACGATCACGTCACCAAACCCGTGACCGCCGGGGCGCTGCGCAACGCGATCGAGAGGTGGGTGAGGAGACCGGGCTAACGGTTGTCTCCATGGGCGGTCGAGCTGCTCGGGCTGGCCGACGCCTGGGCAACGTTGCCCAGGTGAAGCCCGGCGACACGGGGCCCGGACCCTCGCCTCCCGGGGGCCAGCGCCATCCTGGCCAGGCTGCTCAATGAGGTTGAGCTCCATTCCGGAGCAGCGTCGCGCGAGGGGCAGGGCAGCTCGCCGCCTGCGCCGAATGGTGCCGGGCCGCGACTCGGCGGTGAATCCGCGCGCCCCGGTTTTCGTGGCGAGCGCCAGCGACCGGCCACATCTTTCCTGCTCCAGGCCCTTCGCTCAGGAGGTTGAATCCATGCCGGTCAAGACCCGAATCGTCCCGTGCCTCTGGTTCGACACCCAGGCGGAGGAGGCCGCCAGGTTCTACGTCTCGGTCTTCGAGAACTCGGGGATCGACGCCGTCTCCCATTACGGCAAGGAGGGCTTCGAGATCCACGGCCGCCAGGAGGGCTCGGTGATGACGGTGGCCTTCCGGCTCGCCGGGCAGGAGCTCACCGCGCTCAACGGCGGCCCTCATTTCAAGTTCACCGAGGCCATCTCGCTGCAGATCTTCTGCGACACCCAGTCCGAGGTGGACCACTACTGGAGCAGGCTCAGCGAGGGAGGCGAAGAGGGCCCCTGCGGCTGGCGCAAGGACCGCTTCGGCCTCTCGTGGCAGGTCGTCCCTGCGGTCATGGCCGACATGATGAGTGCGCGCGATCCCCAGAAGTCGGAGCGGGCGATGCGCGCCATGCTGCAGATGAAGAAGCTCGACATCGCCGCTCTCCAGCGAGCCTTCGACGGGATCTGATACGGCTTCTCCACGTCTTCGCCAGGTTCCCTTCCACCACCCCGGGTCGGGGGGCACGGCGGCACCTACCCTCCTGCCGCACCGCGACCGGTGGGGGTGGGCCGGCCGCCATTCCCGAGCCGGGACGAAGCCCGGGAATCGAGGCAGTCGTCTGCTGGGAGCGGAGTAGCCACGCACGCCGCCGCGCGCTGCCCGAGTTCTTATCGATAAGAACTCCCGAGAGCCAAGTGCCCGTGATCACTAGATTCCTCTTCCGTCGAGCAGCTTTGGGGCCAGTTTTCGGATTCGGAACCTGGCCCCGGTTTTCGGATTCGGAACCTGGCCCCGGTTTTCGGGCCCCGGTTTTCGGCCCCGGGTTCGCGGCGCCGGTCCCGCGCCTCCTAGTAGCCGGTGAGCTCCAGGTCTCGAAGCACCTTCTCCGCCTCTGCCTCGCAGCCGGAGCGCACGCAGTGCTCCCAGTAGGCATTCACGAGCGCCGAAGAGCGGTTGCCACCCCGCAGCTGCCCTTCAGCGAAGTCGCGGATTTCAACCTTGGGGTAGAGAAGGGGTTCGGCTGAAGCGTTGCGTATCAGCGTCTCCGGAGCAGTCCAGACCGAATCCACGACGCGCAGGCGGGTGAACGGACCGCTCCGCGTCGTCGAGCGGATCGAGTCGGGTGGGGCTTCAAAGGCGTAGTCCACGTCGCGAAAGGCATAGAATTCCCGACCAGCGACGACCACGGGCGGCGGCGCAGGTTGTCCCATGGGATTGGCCGAGTAGTAGTGGTCCTCGGCGCTGAGGGCCTGCCCGCCGAGAACCACGAAGACGAAGACGCTGGTACGGAAGAAGCGCTCCCGGAAGCCGGTCGAGACCTTGATCATGGTCGTGCGCTCGACTCCATTGGCCAGGCGCACGCGGACCTGCTGCTCACCCTCTGCGACATGGACTCGATCGCGCTTGCCGGCTGGAATGACCACCGACTTGCCGGACACGATCACCTGCGCCTCGTGGCGAGTGGGATTGAGCAGGTAGAGCGGATGGAACTGGGCCATCCCGAAGCTCAGCGACCCCGTCAGCGCCGCAAACCCAGCGGCCCAGATGGCCGCTCGCGTCCATCCTCGACGCCGCGGCATGGAGGCGGTCGAAGCCTGGCCATCCAGCGGGCTGCCGGGCGGATTGTCGGACCGAGCCGGGGCCGCGGCTTCTTCCTCAGCAATCTCGAGATTGATTGGAGGCACCTGCAGCTTGGTCCTTCTGCGCGCCCCCGCGCCGATGTCCAACCGCGTGGCCACCTCACGCTCTCCGAGCAACCGTAGCGCCGCCCGGAAATGGGAAGCCTGATTTGCCTCCAGGAGCCCCGCCAGGTGCCGCCGCGCAAACCAGCCCAATCGGCGCGCCCGCACCTGTGCCGCCAGCAGGAAGCTCATCGCTTCGGGCGGCAGGTAGCCGACACTGCTGTGGGACCAGCGCGTGATGGTGCCGGTGCCTTCCATCCCGCCCGCCGCGCGGTACATGTACGTGCCGTTGGTGGTGAGAACCCCGAAGCCAAGATAGATGGTGGTGACATCCGTGAGGCACTCCTCGGTCCCGCGGTCGTCCACCTCGAGCCGGTGGAAGCGCCGGTAGGCGTGGGCCACCTCATGGCACATGGTGGCCACCACCACCTCCGGCTCAGCCATCGTCTCGGTGCCGACCCCGAAGAGGCACGTCCCGGCCTCGATGCCAGCGAACCATGCCGCGGCGCCTTCGTGTCGCCACGACCGGGCGGTGCCGATCTCGACCAGCTCGCCGACCTCGTCTGGCTGCGAGAAGCTCGAGACGCGCGCGTCGAGCGACTCCAGGCCAGCGTAGATCAGCAATCGCTTGGCCAGGACCAGCACGCCTCGCTCGCTCGGCTCCCAGCGGTCGGGGAAGAACCTGTTGCTGGGCTCGAGCAATGGATTGGACAGCAGCGGAGCCGCACCTTGGCGCTGGACAAGCAGCGCGAGTGCATCGACCAGCCAGGCCTCGTCCTCCTGCGAGATGAGCGGCTCCATCTTCGGCAACCTCGGTCTGGGCGGCGAGCCGGTTCCTGGGAGGAGGTCATCTGCGCAGTCCGGCACCTGCTCGCAGCAAACGCGGAGGGCCTCTCTAGGAAGGAACAGCTGGACACCCGAGGTGAAGAGATAGGCGCTGCAAGCCCCCCGACGCAAGGACCTCGAGCGCAGCGCGCTAGAGGCCTGCGACCCGGGCCTCGCCTTGGTCCTCGCCGCGCTGGCAGCCACCGCCCGCCGCCTTGGCTGCGACCTCGCGTTGCAGCGCCTCGAGCTCGGCGACGTCCGCCGGGTGGGTGGAGGCCC
>JACRCT010000503.1 GCA_016218885.1 Deltaproteobacteria bacterium
TGGCTGGCGGCACCTTGCAGGTTGACCACCAGGTCCGAGAGCCGGGCCGAGCCGTCCTGGCTCTGGCCGACCATGGTGCGCAGGTTGCCGTTCATGCGGCGGAGGGAGTTGCCCAGGGTCCCGGGGACCTCGACCTCCTGGCGCAGGTCGCCATCGGCGATCTTCTGGGCCTGGTTGGCGATGGCCTGCAACGAGGAGTGGAGGGCCGCGAAGGAGGTGCCGAGGTCGCCGGCGATGTCGGGGCGGGCGCCGAGCTCTCCGCGGGCCAGGGCCACCATCACCTCGGCCAGGCGGAGCATCCCGGCACGCGACTCGCCGAAGGCGCGCAACAGCCCGCTCTCTCCTCGTATCTCGCTGCGCAGGTCGCCGGCGGCCATGGCCTTGAGCTGCGTGAAGATGTGCTGCATCTCGGCGGAGACCTGCGTCGTCGCGAAGGAGAGATCGCCCAGCTCGTCGGTGGCCACCCACTCGGGCATCTGGGGCGTGCCGGCGACGAGAGCGCGCAGGGAGCTCTCGATGGAAGCCGCGGCGCTGCTCTGACGGAGAGCCAGGGTATAGCCAGTGATGATGAAAGAGATGACCAGGAAAGCCCCGATGATCGCCACGGGCCACAGGGCACCCATGCCGGCGCTCGCCAGCTCGTGCTCCACCAGCGCTGCCAAGCCGGGATTCTGCTCGGCCACCCGGGCCACCACGCTTCTGGTCGCTTCGGCAAACTGGGAGGAGAGCGCCAGGCCGCAGAACACCACCAAGGAGACGAGGGCGATCACGAATGCGCTGGGCAGCAGCCAGCGCTGACGCACCCACGGGAGGCCGTTGCCCGACACCCTCGTCTTGCAGCAGCGATACTCGTCGAGGGCCACCGGGCGCAGGATTTCGTCGAAAGTGTTGAACAAGACGACCGCTGGGGCCAGCGCCCCGAGAAGCCAGATGACGGTGCTTCCGATGACCAGGGAGACGCCTTGGTGGAGGTAGATCGCGCAGCCGACGCCAAAGCCCAGCCCGCCCAAGGTCCAGATGGCGAGGGAGGCGACGATCATGCGTCCGGGAATCTCGAGGAGCCGTCTCAATCGGGCTCCAGGAGGCTCGTCACGGCCCCGGACCATGGCCGAGGCGAGGATGCGGTGGGTCACTGCGTATTGCGCGATCGTTGTGATCGCGTAGAGGACAGCGCCTCCCACGGCGAGATGCAGCCATGAGTCGCCGCCTACGCGGACGACGAAGACGTAGGCGGCGAGGGCCCCAATGGGAAGGGTGACGGCCACCTGCCGCCGGATGAGGCGCGAGCGCAGCGCGGCGAGGTCGGGAAGGGCGGAGGCGTTCATGGTCCGATGGCACCTCGGAAGGAGGGGGCGACCCGCTCGAGCTCGGTGAGGAGGCGCTTGGGCTCGACCGGCTTGCTGAGCACCCCGGCGGCGCCGGACTGGAAGCAGCGCTTGGCCGCCTCGGGGCTGAAGTTGCTGGTGAGGATCACGACCGGCACCCGCTGGGTCTTGGGGTGGGACCTCAGGGCCTGGCAGAGCTCGGCGCCATCGAGGCGGGGCATGCACAGGTCGGCCACCACCACGTCGGGGAGGCTCCGCTGAATCGCCGCCAGGGCCTCGACCCCGTCGGCGGCCTCCATCAACTCGATGCCGTGCCCGATGAGGTAGACCTTGAGCACCTCGCGAACCACCCGGCTGTCGTCGACCAGCAGGATCGAGCGCATTAGTCGTCCCTTCGGGCCGGCGGCATGCCGGCGGTGATGGCGGCCAGCAGCCGCGGAATGTCCAGCACCGCCGTGCCTCCGGCGCCCTGGAGCGCAGCAGAAAACTCGCCGGGTGGGGTCCCGGGAGCCGCTTCACAAGGGAGGATGTCCTCCGCGGCGCTGACCCAAAGCAGAGCTCGCCGCACCCCATCGTTGAGGCAGATCATCTGGTCGCCCTGATGGAGCGCCACGCGCTCGGCCCCGAGGAGGGCCTCGCCAAACAACACCGGAACGGATTGCCCGGCGAGTGAGACGACGGGCAGCGCTCCAGGTGATGCCGTGGGGAGCGCGGTGGGCAATGCCGCCGCCAGGACGCGCTCCACGTATCGCAGGGGAATCAGCGCCCGCCAAGGACCACAGCGCACCTGGACCAAAGGTTCGCCGGGCTGGAGGGCAGTGGAGCTGGAGGCTTGGGCAAGCACGGGAACTCTTGGTCTCAAGGTCTGCGGCCGAAGCCGCCGGCGCAAGCGATCGACAGCTGCCAGCCACCGACTGTGGCCAGGAACGCGGGAAGGATCAGGCGCCGCATGCTTCGCCTCGTTGTTGCCGTGCCTCCCTCTATGGGGCGAGAGGAAATCCGGGACTCAAGGGAGGCGCAGAATACTTGGTTTTCCCCTAAACGTCTAATGGTGAACGCCAGCTGCAGCTCTGCTGTAAAATGCCACTAATAGTGAAATCTGGGCGTCGGCGCTGGTCACCGGCGGATGGAGCGGTCTGCCTTCGAGGAGGATGTGGGTGATGTCGAGAGCCCTGGAGTGGCTATCGCACATCTTTCACTGTTCCAGGATAGACAATTCTTCCTGTCGTGACACGATGGAGCCTCACTGAGTGCTTCGCGACGGCGGCGAGGTGTCTCCCGCGCAGCTCGCTGCGATCGCACCGGAGGTCTTACCTTGGCCACCTGTGCAGGCTCTATCCCTCGATCGATCGTCGCCGAGTCGGTGGCCCACCGGTTGCGGCACGCGTCCTGGATTCGGCGCATGTTCGAGGAGGGCAATCGCCTGCGCGCCGAGCGGGGCGCGGAGAACGTCTTCGACTTCAGCCTCGGCAACCCCGAGGTGGAGCCCCCGGAGCTCGTGCTCGCTGCAGTCCGGAAGATCGTCTCCGGCCAGCGACCTCGGGCGCATGCCTACATGCCCAACGGCGGGTTCCCCGAGGTGCGGCAAGCGCTCGCCCAGCGGCAGGCGCAGGCGACCGGGCTCCCCTTCGCAGCAGAGAACATCATCCTGACGGTAGGGGCGGGTGGCGCGCTGAACGTGGTGCTCAAGGCTTTGCTCGATCCTGGTGACGAGGTCATCGCTCTGGCTCCCTGCTTCGTGGAGTACCGCTCCTACGTGGAGAACCACGGCGGCCGCCTGGTGGTGGCGGAGACCCGCGCCGATTTCCAGCCCTACCTCTCCCGCGTAGCCCAGGCCATCACCCCGCGCACCAAGGCGATCCTCATCAACTCGCCCAACAACCCCACCGGCGTCGTGTATCCGGCGCAATTCCTGGACGGGTTGGAGGCCCTGCTCCAGCAGCAGGAGCGGCCTGTGGTGGTCATCAGTGACGAGCCCTATCGGGCGCTCGCCTACGACGGAATCGCCATTCCCGAGACGCAGCGACACCTCCGCAACGCCATCGTGGCGACCTCCTGGTCGAAGACCCTGGCCATCCCCGGCGAGCGCATCGGGATGCTGGCGATCTCTCCGCGCATCGAGGAGGCACATCTCCTCGGCGACGCCTGTACTTGCACCAATCGCATCCTCGGCTTCGTCAACGCACCGGCGCTGTGGCAGTGGGTGGTCGCCGAGGTCGGCCACCACGCGATCGACATCGCGCCCTATCAGGCCAAGCGCGACCTGTTCTGGGAAGGGCTGACGCGCATGGGCTATCGCTGCGTGCGACCGCAGGGGGCCTTCTACCTCTTCCCCGAGACGCCGCTGGAAGACGACGTGGGCTTCGTGCAGCTGCTGCTCGAGGAGGGGATCCTCGCCGTCCCCGGGTCGGGGTTCGGGCGCAGCGGGCATATGCGCCTGAGCATGACCGTCTCCAGGTCCACCATCGAGCGCTCGCTTCCGGGGTTCGAGAGAGCGCTGGCCCGCGCTCGAAGCCGGCAGGAAGGCGGAGAGCGCCGCGACGATCCCTCTCGCCGCATTGCCTGAGGCGCCCGGCGGGCTCGGGGGCGCTACTCGATGCGCTGCGCCGACTCGCCAGCGCGCGGCACCTGCTGATCCAGCAGCCAGTCGCGAATGGGCTGGAAGACGCGCTCGTGCGCCTGGTCGGACACGAACATGTCCGCATGCGCCATCGCCACCGTGCGAGACCCAACCTCTACCAGGCGCTTGGCGACCGAGCCGACGTGATGGAAGGGCCACGCGGCCGTGGCAGGGGGAACGATGCCGTCGCCCAGCGCGAGCACGCACAGCAGCGGATTCGTCACCCGCGCGAGGCCGTCGGAGACGTTGATCCCCTCGAGTATCAGGTCGCGATCGCGAATCCACCGAGCGATCTGGCGGTTCACGTGCCGATTGGGGTCCTCGACGGTACGCACCATCTCCCGGGCTGCGCTGACGTCGGTGATCTCGGGGTTCATGTAGACCGAGAGCAGCCACGGCGTGCGACGGGCGAGGAAGGGCAGCGCGACCTCCGCGATCCGCCGCGTCCCCCGCAGCCGCACCAGCCCCGCCAGGAAGGGCGAGGCGAAGGCGAGCTTGACCAGAGGGTGCACCTTCTCCCAGCGGACCGGGGAGCCCATGCACACCAACGTCGCCAGACGGTTGTCGGGTCGCAGGCAGGCATGCGCGAGCACCAGCGTTCCGCCCAACGAGCCGCCCAGCGCGTCCACCCGGTCGGTCTGGGTACGGGTGCGCTCCAGGACGGCGGCGAGCGCGGCCCCGAGATCAGTGAGGGCCAGGTCCTCCAACGCGTAGTCGTCGCCTCCTCCGGTGCTCATAGAGCGGCCCTGCGCGCGCAGGTCGGCGCGCCACACCTCAAGCCCCGCCTCCGCGAGATAGCCCTCCAGCGACACGCCAGTGGGGTGATAGCTGTAGATGAACGAGTTCATCCCGTAGCCAGGCACGATGACCACCGGCCGCAGCGCGGGCCTGAGTTGTTCAGGGTGCCAGGTCTGGCTCAGGGACAGGAGCCAGCCGTCGCCGTCGGGGACGAGGTGGTGCACGGTTCGCATGGGCGCTCATTGGAGCGCCGCTCCTGCCATGTGACGAGGCCTCTTTCCCGAAGCCGCGATGGGACGTCGGCCTGCTGACTGCCTTGGGGGGCTCGGTGCGGAGGCGTCCACGCTCGCCTTCGGCGGGCAGGTCAATGGGGGACGAGATCGATCAACGCCGGGCGACCTGAGCATGGGCGGCGGAGCCAAAGGCGAGTAGAACAGCGGCGGCATGGATACCAGCGTCCTCATCGTCTTCGCGCTCGTCTACCTGGGGATGATCATCGGGGAGATCCCCGGGCTCGCGCTCGACCGCACCGGTGTGGCGCTGCTGGGGGCCATCGCGCTGGTGGCCCTCGGCGACGTGCCCGTCTCGCGAGCCTGGTCGGCCGTGGACATGCCGACCCTCTTTCTGCTCTTCGGGCTGATGGTGCTCTCGGCGCAGCTTCGCTTGGGCGGGTTCTACACCCAGCTGACGCGGCGTCTGGTGGCGGTGCACCTGGGGGCACCTGGCCTGCTCGCGCTGGTCGTCGCCGCGGCCGGGCTCCTCTCCGCTGTACTGACCAACGACATCGTGTGCCTGGCGATGGCGCCGGTGCTGATCGAGGGCTGCGCGCGTCGGCGGATCGCCCCGTTGCCGTTCCTGCTCGCCCTGGCCTGCGCTGCCAACGTCGGGTCGGCCGCGACGCTTATCGGCAATCCGCAGAACATCCTCGTCGGCCAGAGCCTGAAGCTCTCGTTCAGCCGGTTCCTGCTGGAGGCGGGCGTGCCGGCCCTGCTGGGGCTGGCCGCGACTTGGGCGATCATCGCCTGGCAGTTCCGTGGGCGCTGGGAGGCCGAGACGTCGCTGCCCAAGATCCAGGCGCCGGAATTCAACCGCTGGCAGAGCGCCAAGGGGCTCTTCGTCGCCGCCGCGCTGATGCTCGCGTTCCTCTTTCTCCCCGACCTGCCGCGCGAGGCAGTGGCGCTCTCGTATGCGGGCCTGCTGCTGCTCTCGCGGCGCATGGCCTCGCGAGAGATGCTCAGCCTGGTGGATTGGCAGCTGCTGGTCCTCTTTGCCGGCCTGTTCATCGTCAATCATGCTCTGCAGGAGAGCGGAGCGATGGTGATGGCGCTCGACGCCCTCCGGGCCAGGGGCGTCGATCCCGCCAGCCCCGGGTGGCTGTTCACGTTGAGCGTCGTGCTCTCCAACGTCGTGTCCAACGTGCCGGCGACGATGCTCCTGTTGCCGAGCGCCACGCACTCCCATGCCGGGCCCATCCTGGCGCTATCGAGCACGCTCGCCGGCAACCTCTTCATCGTCGGCTCGATCGCCAACCTCATCGTCGTTGCGCAGGCGAAGGCCCTGGGCGTGGTCATCGACTACCGCGCCCACGCGCGCACCGGCGTTCCCGTCACGCTGGCGACCTTGGCCATCGCCGCAGGTTGGCTCTGGGCCATCGGGTAGCGCCTGCTGCCGCCGCACATGATGTCGGGCTCCAGCCTCCAGACCGCAGGCTTCAGGCCAATTCCCCGATGAAGGGACTACCGAAAGCCCTCTGCCCGCGCCCGCGCCAGCACGTCGACCCACCGAGAGAGCCGGGAAGGACCGGCGTCCGACAACGTGTCGCCAACCCAGACGCCCTCGGTGTTGAAGCTGTAGACCGCGGCGAGATCTCTCCGTCGCGACAAGGGAAGGAGTTGCTCCGTCAGATTGTCGAGCACCAGCGGCTCGGCCTGGGTGGTGGCGCGATAGGCAAGCACCATGTGCGCTTGCGGGCTGCTCGTACCCGGGACGAGCGCTTTGACGTGGGTCATCCTGAGCTTGGACTCCGGCACCCCCAGCGCCCGCAGGGTCAGGTACTTGGCAATGGCGAAGTCCTCGCAGTCGCCGGCGCCGCGGCTCATCATCTCCACTGGCGTCGCCCAGTGGTCCGGCGCACCGAACTGCTCCTGGTCGGAGACGTAGCGGAAGCGCTGGTTGAAGAAGTCGTTGACTCGACTCAGCTTCTGCTCTTCGGGGACATCCTTGGCCACCTCCAGCAGCCCGTTGAAGCCCTGCAGCAGGGAGGTGGTCGCTGCGCCATGCGGCGGGGACGTGACGCTCTTCTGCAGCTGGGCAAGGTCGAGGGACCCCGCTCCGGTCGCTGCCCCCAGCGCGAGGGGTGCCGCCGCGGCTTCGTCAAAGGAATCGGAGCGAGTGGGTTGCTTGGCGGGCAGGGCGGCCTGTGCCTGGACGTCAACAGGAGGCGGCCGCGGGGGCTCGCCGGGGAACGAGGCGAGCTTGGTGGCCCCCATCGAAGTCGCTCGCTGGACCTTGCTCATGAGGTCTCCCCTCGAGACTCGAAGTGCCGGGCGAGTATGCCATGGACGCCATCGGCGGGCTCCTCCAGTCACCGTCCCCCGATGCCCGGGCCCGATCAGCGCGACTTCGGGGGCTCTCGGGAACGAGCTGCGGACGAGCGAGATCGAGCGCTTCGTTTCAATCCCGCATTGCAGTGAAGGAATGGGCTTGCTAACGCGCCGATGAAGGAGGCGTGAGCGCGGACCGGCTCCGACAGCGAGAATCTCGACACGCGAAGACAGGTCGGCCCGCCTTGTCGTAGGCGACGAGCTGGGCTAACCCATTGCAGGTCGTGCACTTTCTGGTGGGGAGCTCTGCTTCGGAAGGGGCGAACGCGGCCGCGCTGAACATTCGACAGCTCCTGGGCGTGCAGCTCGCCTCCCCTTCAGTCGAGCCATCTCCGAATGATCTCGGCACGAACCCTTGCGGGGTTCGTGCCAGGGCCCCAAAGAGAGAGGGCGCCGATCCCCAGGGTCGGCGCCCTCATCGTGTCTGGCTGGATCTGAAGGGCTATTCGAAGACGTAGGCAGCCTTGGCCGCTTGCTCGTGGACGGTGTCGAGCATCGCCTTGTCGAGAGTGGAGGCGCCGTCCTTGGCGCGCTTCTTCTCCTCCTCGGCGACGTAGGTGCGGCGGTCCTTCTCGAGCTTCTGGATCTCGGTGCGCAGCTGGTCGCGCTTCTGGGCCATCTGCTCGAGGTACGCCTTGCGCTCGGCCTCGTTCATCTTGCGCATCGGCTCGGGCAGCGCCTCGGCGGACACGCTGCCCAGAGCCACCTTGCCCTCCTTGGTCGCGTCCACGAGGTCCCAGTCGTCGTTGCGGTAGTTGGCGCTGGCCTTGGCCATCGCGCGCTGCACCGGAGCGCCCATCCCCGCGGAGGAGGCGTTGGCGTCCTGCGCCTGCTGGCGCTCCGCCTTCTTGCTTCCCTCGGCCCCGTAGGCCACGTAGGACGAGTTGAGCTGGGCGCCCAGCCGCGCGATCTCCGCATCCTGGGGCGCGGTGACGGCGGCGACCACCTGGTTGGAGTCGATGAACGAGAAGCGGCCGTCCGCGAGCAGCGCGCCCTGCTTCCAGCCGGTGCGGATGCCCTCCTGCTCGGCGCCGCAGAAGATGGTGTTGACGATGATGCCCTTGCCGATGGACCCCTTCACCGCGACGTCGGGGTTCACCGTTCCCTGGTTGAAGGGCTCGTTGCCGGCGATGAAGATCATCTTCAGCGCCCCGGGAGCCGCGCTCCACTGCAGCTCGCGGGTGGCGGTCTGGATCGCCTGGCCGCAGTACTCGCTGCCTCCGTTGGTGCGCAGGGCGAAGAGCTGCTCGGAGATGCGGTCGAGGTCGGTGGTGAGCGGCGAGATCTGGCGGATGTAGCCGTTGGCGGAGGAGAGGCCGTCGTTGCCGTACTCGTAGAGCGAGACCTCGACCCGTGGCGCCTTGCCCGCCCGCTTGGCGCGAGCGAACTCGTTGACCACCTTCCACAGCTGCGTCTTCGCCTGGGCGATCAGCCCCTCCATGCTCCCCGAGGTGTCGAGCAGGAGCGCGATCTGCACGATGGGCTCGGCCTTGACGGCCGGAGCGGGAATGGGGCCAGGCGCGGGAGGGTTGGGCCGGCCTTCTGCCGCCTGGGAGCGAGGGTTCAGGGTCAGCGCGAGGGTCGCGGCGACGCCGAGGGCAACGAGGTGGCGCAGGGTCTTCATGGGCTTTCTCCTTGTGGTCCGACCTATCAACGGCCACAGGAGCGGAAGGATCTGACCCCGGTGCGATGGTCGAGAATCGAGCCCCTCCACCGACGGCGACGGTGGCGGGCCTGATCCGAGAAGTGGGAATCGCCTGCGCGCCCGTCTTCTTCGGTTTCGACGCATCTGCCAATAGGGTGGAAAGACCTTTGGAGATCGGGCGGGTAGGCGCCGCCAAAGCGCCTTCCGAGATCCCCCTCAGCGGCGGCGCATTGCCCACACCCTGGCCGTCAGGGAACCTACGACTCGACCGCCCTATCCGTCTCGCTCGAAACTTCGCCCAGCAGTCCAGGGCGTGCCGGCAGCCAATCGCCGATCTCTTGGTCGGCCTTGCTCACAAGCTCGGCCACGTCACCCTCCACCCCTCTTCCTCTGGGAGAGGGAGCTGCCTCCGCTCTCGACGGAGCGGCCGAGGCTCGGAAGACGGCTTGCGGTCCTGGTGATCTGAGCCGCCCAGGGGCAAGGGGTCTTTTTCCAGCTTTGGTCGATAGTACAATGTTTTTACTATCGACCGGCGGTGGCCATGTAGCTCGCCTGCCAAGGACGCTGGCGGCTGCTGTCGGCGGCGCATTCCGCTGGACCGACTCAGATGGCTGCCTCGGGATGGGTCTCTCAGCGCCCGTTCTTGGCCCTTGGGCGAGGAGGGCTGCGAAGGGCAGATGGTCGATGGTAAATGGTTTTTACCATGATGCCTGGGATGACCACTGGCCCTGCGGGATCCACGCGAGGACCTTGGGCCGTTCGCAGTCCGCCGTCAACTCAGTGCGAAGGCCCCGGTGCTCATCAACTCCGTTCGTGGATGGCCTGGGCGCTCCGAGGGCGGAAGCTGCCCGACGGCGTGCAGCTTGGAAGTAGCGGAGGACGCTGCCGCGAGAGGTGGAGCCTTCCGGAAGTCCCGGGGAAAGGCCGGGCTACCGCTCCGGCGGAGGGGTGGTTTGAGAGGCCGAAGGCACGTCGTGGGAGGCCTGCGGGCGTCTCCCAAGCATGGTGACGCGGACTCCCGGCAATGCTTGATCCGAGGCCTGGCGCGCCTCAGGGAAGCTTCAGGAAATACACGTAGCTCGCGGCGGCCACGGCTGCGTGGCGTCCGTCCAGCGCCACCGCCGGTGACGCCGGCAACAAGCCGCACGGCAA